>CANRJP010000068.1 GCA_947630975.1 uncultured Clostridia bacterium | reverse complement strand
GTTGGATTTGCAATTACCGCCGGCATGATGATTTTCACCACGGCCTGCGGAGAAGATGGGACATCATATGTCGGCGAAACACAGGTGCCCTACTACCAGAGCGATATGGCCGGGATAAAACTCAGCCAGGAGGATTACGACGCCCAGACGATAGATGTAAAATCTGCCAGCAATCTCAGGCAATTGGGCGGTTATACGGTAAAGGACGGCCGAAAGGTCAAGGAAAATGTTCTTTTTCGCGCCGGAGTGCTTGACTGGCTTAATGAAAAAGACATCAAAAAGCTTTCCGAGGTCTACAACGTTAAATATATTGTAGATATGCGGACGGAAGAGGAGGTAACTGACAGCGCCGACAAGGTCATTCCCGGTGCCGTGAATATTTGGACTCCGATTTACGGCGGGAAAATGTATGATAAGGCCACATTGGCTCTTATTGAAAAAGTAACGGTAAAGGGAGATTCGTTGAAAACAGATCTTGCCTTTGCGAAAAATAAAATAACCACAAAGAAATTTGAATGTATGCCGCTGTCTGAAAAAGCCCGTCAGGGATTTAAACAGTTCTTCGATATTCTTTTGAAAACGAATGACGGCGAGGCTGTCATTTGGCACTGCTCGAAGGGCAAGGACAGAACCGGTATGGCGTCCGCGCTGCTCCTGTACGCTCTTGGCGCCGACGACGCCACGGTCATGAAGGATTTCATGCTGACCAACATTTATTATAAGGACGATGTTGCCGAGGCATTTAAGATAGCCCGCGAGAACGGATTGAACGACGATGAGGCCGAGGAGTTTATGGCGGAAACCGAGGGAGTCAGGGACGAGCATTTAAAGACCGCCATCAACAGCATAACCGCCAACTACGGTTCCATTCACGATTATCTTATTAAGGGTCTTGGCCTGACTGAAAACGATCTTCTCATTTTACAAAACAAATACCTTGAGTAGTATAAATAAATCGGAGTCCAAGCGGACTCCGATTTATTTATACCCTATTTTGTGATGCTCATCTCGACCTCGGCCTTGAACAGGTCACCGTCTACCGAGATTTTCAGCCTCCCGCCGCAGAGCTCCGTATAGCTGCGGGCTATGGCGAGGCCGAGGCCGCTGCCCTCGGTGGCACGGGCCTGATCACCCCTGACAAAGCGCTCGGTTATCTCGACGGGGTCAAAGTTCATTGGCTCGGCGCTGATATTCTTTATCGCGGCTACAGCTTTGCCGCCCTCCGAGCTTAAATTGACATAGACGCGGGTTCCCGACATGGAGTACTTGATAGCGTTGACCAGCAGATTTTCAAAGACTCTTGACAGCTTTTTTCCGTCGCCGCGAACATTGACCTCACCCTCGGGAATGTCGGTGACAAAGGTCAGACCGCTTTTTTCTATCTCGCTGTTCAGCTCCGCCAGTGACTGACGCAGCAGCAAAGCCATATCCAGGTTTTCCAAGTTTATATTCTCGCTACCGCTTTCGGCCTTGGATATGTCGAACAGATCCTGGGTCAGCTTTTTCAGCCGGTCGCCCTTCTGTTTAACGATTTTGGCGTAGTCGTTGGCCTCCTTGGGGGTAAGCTCCATACCGGCCAGCAGGTCGGCATAGCTGATTATGGAGGTGAGAGGGGTCTTAAGGTCGTGAGAGACGTTGGTTATCAGTTCCGTTTTCATGCGCTGGGCGCTGACCTCCCGCTCCACGCTCTCCTTCACGGCGTCGCTGATGGAGTTAAGATTGTCTGCGGTTTTTGAAAGCAGGGGAGAGGTGCAGCCCTCGATTTTATAGCCGGTGTCACCCGCCCGTATCTTGCGGATACCCTCCTGTATTTTGTCCGCCTGAGAGAGCCAGCGGAAAAGCACGTACTCGCCAATCCCCCAAAGAACGATCGAGGAGAACAGCATCCTCATGCTCAGGAGCAGAGCCGTTACAAGGAAGTAGGCGGCGAATAGAACCATTACTCCCGCGCTGATCTTTTGCCCCAGCAAAAAGCTAAAGAACCGCGCTATCGCACCGAAGAAACGGCGCAGCAGCTTTATGCCGAAATTAAACGCCTTTACAAAGACCTTCCACAGCAGCTTTACTATCTTAAGGCTCCAAAGCCGTGAAACAAAGCTGCGGTTTTTCATGTTGCGGACTATGGACTGGAGGGCGGTTACAAATATTGCCGCGGCCGCCACCATACCGACGGTACACAGGGGATAAGTCAGATAGGCCATGCGGCGCCAGTTCTCAATAAACAGTTCAATGACCACAAAGGCCAGCAAAAGCGAGCCGCCGAAGCCCACGGCCGCCGTCAGCTCCACGGGGAAGCGGTCGATGAGCAGAGTGTGAATCTCTTCATCCCCGTTCCTGCGGCCGCAGACCCAGAGCAGATAGACGATGAGCGCAATCGCCAGCACCGCCAAGCCGATTATGATGTACAGATGTTCAATAACGGATTCGCGCGAGTGTATCCAGTCGTAGTGCAGCTCGTCATAAGCCTGGGTAGTCATGCCGACATATATTGTCCACTCCCCCGGCCAGCTAATATAAATTTCATGGAATTCATCGGTTCCAATTTCTTCCCACTGACCCGACTGCCAGGTGTACTCCGCGTCATTATAAATCACGTGCCGGGTGGCGTTCTCGTCCACGTATGTCCGGAACGTGTCTTTCGTTTCATCAACCGAGACATTGTCGGTATTTTCCGCCGTGTTTCCGTCAGGCCCGTAGGTGGTGGTTATACCGTCGGTACCGGAGGGAATGATAACGTCGGTTGGGTAAATATCAATGACCTGATCGACCGGCGCCGTGATAATTTCGGGAGTTTCCGGTGTCTCTCCATTTCCGGTGTCAATAATCTCAGCAATCTTTGGGAATAATTTCTCTGTTTTAAACCAATAGGGCAGGGAGAGGTAGCTTTCTGTTTCGGGATTAATGCCGTCGGCGTAGCTCTCGCCTGAGGCGGAGGCGATATGGAACAGATAGCCTCCCGCCTCCAGCTCTTTCGCCGCATCTTGGGGAGTGGCGGCGGTAAGGGCGTTCATCATTTCCATTTTGGACATAAAAAAGCCGTAGCTTTGCTCAAAATTCGGGTCGAACTGATAGCCGTGATCCATTTGTTCGGCCATATCAAAGGCCGTCACGGCTGCCACGGCCGTACAGGCCAGAATAAGAATAAAGGCTATGGCCTTTGTTATTCCGCTTCGCATGATAGTTTTCATCGTCTGTGCCTCCTCAATTCACCTTGTAGCCTATTCCCCAAACGACCTTGACATAACGGGGTTCCTTGGGGTTTATCTCGATTTTCTCCCGTATGTGGCGGATGTGTACGGCGATGGCGTTGTCGCTGACCGCGTATTCCTCGTTCCACACCGCGCGGTATATCTCGTCGGCGGAAAAGACCTTGCCTCGGTTTCTGCACAAAAGCTCCAGAATTTTATACTCCATGGGCGTCAGCTTGACCTCCGTCCCGTCTACGGTGACGCTTTTGGCCTCGGTGTCGATTGTAAGGCCGTCGATGACGATTTTTCCTTTTTCCTCAACGGCGCTGCCGAGCTGAGTATATCGGCGGAGCTGGGACTTTACCCTTGCCATCAGCTCGGCGGGGTTAAAGGGCTTTGTCACATAGTCGTCGGCCCCGGCGGTCAGGCCAAGTATCTTGTCGGCGTCCTCGCTTTTGGCGCTTAAGAGGATAACCGGAATATTTTTAGTTTTCCGCAGGCTCATTAAGGTCTCTATCCCGTCCATACGCGGCATCATGATGTCCAGCACTATCAGGTGTACGTTTTGCTGAATCGCGGCGTCAAGGGCACTAGGCCCGTCGTAAGCTTTAATAACATTGTAGCCCTCGGCCATGAGATAGATTGAGATACTGTCCACTATTTCCCGATCATCATCCACAACAAGTATTGTCTGCATTTTGCTCACTCCTTTCTCATCTGTGACTGTATTGTATCATACGAAGCTTAAGATTTAGTTCTGATTTTTCTTAAGATTTTATTAAGATTATGGGGGTGTAAAAAAACTCGCTCTGTAACATGGAGGCACGGGGCCGGTCGAAAAAATCGTGCAGAACGGACGAAAATCAGCTCTCGCAGGCGGCGCCGCGAAGCGGCGTGTAAACAGGCGAATGCCTGCCGCCGAGAAAGCCCTCCCGACGGCGTACATAGGTACGCCGAGGGTGATTTTCGTTCGTAGTTCAAGGGCATAATGATGAGAAAATTCGCTCGTTAGGGCGAATTTTCTACATTAATGCAATTATTTTATATTTATCGACTCATATTACAACTCTCATATTTGCCTTAACTTAAGACATTAAGCCCTTGAACGATCTGTGCGACTTTTTTTACGGCCCCACGAATATCAGAAAAATTCTACGCTCCCGTCGGAAAGGCGATACATGGCGCCCATTACCTTTAAGCCGTGCTCCTCCTCGCGCCTGATCTCCAAACTGTCCTCTATTACCTTAATGCTGTGGAGCACGTTCAGACGGCAGGCGGCATATTCGTCCTTTTCGTCTCCGATGGCTTCCCTTATCTCGTCGGTGATAAATTTGATAAAGTCCGATGGGTCGCGATTTATGGCGGCGTCCACCGCTCCGCAGTGGTCATGCCCCATTACAAGCACAAGACGGCAGCCCAGATGCTCGGCGGCATACTCAATGCTGCCGAGCTGGTGGTTGTCAATAACGTTTCCCGCCACTCTTATCACAAAAAGCTCACCTATGCCCGCGCTGAAAATACTCTCGGGAATGACTCTCGAATCCGAACAGGCGATTATAATGGCATAGGGATTTTGCCCATCGTCGCAGGTCTTTTTGCGCAAAGACGGGGAAATATCACCCCGATTTTTTTCGGCGGAAAGGTAGCGGGCGTTGCCGTCCTTAAGCCGTTCGAGCGCTTCCGCCGCCGTGCAGTTAGTATTCATAATTTTTCCTCCTTTTGATTTTTCTCCTTTAATATTACCATATTATGTACAAAGTGTCAACATCTATTTCCCCGTGAAAAAGTATATTTTTTTATTGACAACGTTAAAAGGCGGTGGTATAATGAATGAGAAATTCAAATTGTTTTTGATGCAATGGAGTGGTGCGCTTATGAGCAGGATAAAAACCTTTACGGCAGTTATTATATTTACATTACTGACGGCTCTGTGGGTCGGGGACGCGGGAGCCGACTCAACATACCCGATAGGGGAGTGGCGGTACATCGACCGTCTCGGCCAGCCCTTTAGCGATACGGACTGGACGGGTATATATTATGACGATTCCGGTTGGGCGACGGGCAGCGGCTCCTTCGGGGCGAAGGACGGCGAGCTTAAGGCGCTGTCCGACGGCAGCGTTCCAAACGTTTACCTTAACGGCGGCGTTCCGGTATACTATTTCAGATACAGCTTTGAATTGGCCGAGCTGCCAAAGGCGGATTTTTTAAAGTCGAGAGTGACCTACGACGACGCCGTGACCTTGTACATAAACGGAAGCCCCGTATACAGCGGGAACACTCCTTATGACGGCTATGACGGCGGTTACGGGGCTTATGAGTCCGTTGGCGATCCGGAGGGCGACAGCTTTTTGATTAACACCGATCTTCTGGTGCCGGGCAAAAATGTCCTTTCCGCCGAGCTCCATCAAGGGACAAGAAGCAGTTCCGACATATTTTTTCATGTTGACGACCTCAGAGAGGACGACGTTAAGCTCAGCGATATACGCAACAACACCGTATGTCTGGGCGTGGGCGAGGACGCGACGGAGGTTCTTGTGACTTGGATAGGTTCCGGAGACAGCGGTAAAGTGGAGGAGGCCAGAATTTCCAAGGGGCTGTCCGCCCCGGACGTGGGAGTTTTTAACGCAAAAAAGGTTTATGACAATTCCTACGGCCTGAGTGTGTTCCGCGCCGAGCTGAAGGGACTGACTCCGGGCAAAACATATTGTTACCGCGTTACCGACACCGAGGCCTCTGACGAGTTCACATTTACCATGCCTGAGGAGAAAGGCCCGTTTTCCTTCATTGTCAACGGTGATCCTCAGATATCAAATGAGGACGACGCCGGGCCGATGGATATCTACGACACTCTTATAGACGCCGCCTTGGAGGGCAGAGAGCCTTCGCTGCTCCTCACCTTGGGCGATCAATCCGACGCTTCCAACGCTTCTGATCTTTTCATGCGTTATATAAGCACCAAATGGTCAAACAGGGTACCAATAGCGGCCATTGTGGGAAATCATGAGAATAACTATGAAACCTTCAGTCATTTCTTCTATATGCCCAATGTGGATGGGAACACCCTCTACACCTCCGGCGACATGAGCGGCGACTATTGGTTCGGCAAAAGCAACACGCTTTTTATCTGTCTGAACTCCAACAACCACGACATTGACGCTCACGGAGAATTCATGCAAAAAGCAAAAAAGAGTTATATAGAAAAGTATGGCGAACCAAGATGGATAGTCGCGGCTTTTCACCATTCCATTTATTCCACCGGCAACCACGCTGACGACGAAAGCATAATCACAAGGCGCGAGGGCTATACACCTCTGTTCCAACAGCTTGGGGTCAACGCAGTCTTTATGGGACACGACCACACTTACACCCGGTCAAAGTCAATGAACGGGACGGTGTATTTTACGCTCGGCTCTTCGACAGGCACAAAATATTATGATTTTTCCGATATTCAGGAGGATTATGTCGAGGTCACTTCGCAGGAACATACCCCCTGCATAACAAGAGTTGATGTGTCCGACGCCGCCTTTACCGTGACGACTTACCAAATGAAGAGCGGCGGAGAAATAGATATACTTGATAAATATGAGCTTAGAAAAGACCTGACGCTCACCATGCGCATAAACGACCCCAATATGACCGTAAACGGAGAAAGCCGCCCGATAGACGAGAGCGGTACCGCCCCCATTGCCATGAACAACCGCACTTTGGTTCCCGTTCGCGCAATTATTGAGGCTATGGGTGGTTCCGCCGGCTGGGACGGCGGCACTCAGACGGTAACTCTCAATTGCGGCGACGATGTTGTAACGCTCCAGATAGGCAGTCTTACCGCATGGCACAATGGGGTGGCCGAGGAGCTCGACGTGATGCCGACTATAATCAACGAGCGCACGCTGTTGCCGATAAGGTTTATTGCCGAAAGCTTTAACTTCAATGTGGACTGGGACGGCGACACCCAGACCGTCACTATAACGGACTGAAATACCGGCATTATTGAGGTAATAGGGCTTGCAGAGAGCGATATTGAATAAGTATGAAAGCCGTCCCCGAATTTGCGAGGGCGGCTTTTTGGCTTTTATAGGCGAGAACGCTTTTTGATTTGTCAGAAAACTGTTAGAAAATCGATTTTGCAGAATAGAGCCGAAATTTTCAATTCAAACAAAAACGCCGAAAATACAAGGTTTTCGACGTTTTACAACTGGTTGCCGAAGAAGGATTCGAACCCTCACAAACAGAGTCAGAGTCTGTCGTGCTACCCTTACACAATTCGGCATCGCTCACAACACTGATATTATAATACAGTTTTCTCCTTTTGTCAAGGACTTTTTTTAAATTTTTCAAATTTTTTGAAAAATGGGGCTGTAAAAAAACACACTATGTAATCTGGAGGCACGGGGGCCGACCGAAAAAATCGTGCAGAACGGACGAAAATCAGCTCTCGCAGGCGGCGCCGCGAAGCGGCGTGTAAACAGGCGAATGCCTGCCGCCGAGAAAGCCCTCCCGATGGCGTACATAGGTACGCCGAGGGTGATTTTCGTTCGTAGTTCAAGGGCAATAAATATATAAAGAAAGACCGTCTTTTTTCGTAAAAAAGCGGTTTTTCCACATTAGTTCACAGTTTTGATTTTATTGCCGGGTTTATCAAAACATAAATTTACCTTAAATAAAGACTACCAGCCATTGAACGGTCTGCGCCATTTTTTTCCGGCCCCTCAACCATTATCAACTTGGCGTCCTCGTCACGCAGGGCAATCACCGCTCCGCGAAGGCTGTATGCCCTGATTCCGCCGCCCAAGCCTGAAAACAGCGGGGAGACAGACGCTCCCTCCGTGAGGCCCAAGTCCATAAGTCTGCGGCGCATAAAATCACCGCCGTCTATACCGGCAACGGTGTAGACGGAACCCTCAAGCGCCTTTGATAAAATCACGGCAATCACTACCCTTTTACTTAGTCACATTACATAATATGACATTATCCGCCGTTTTGTTTATCTGATTTTATTGTATATGTACTTCACGGTTTTTTTAAGCCTGGCGGCACGGGAGGGAATGGCTTTTTCCGGTTTTTCAGCGTCGTTGGAATAAATACAGTTGATAGTTTCCATCACCCAGGGCAAACGCAATCTCACTTCAAGTCTGAGACGTCCACTCTTGAGAGAGGAGAATACAAAGCTCAGCCTGTCGTTGAATTCATAGACCGCTTCGGGATTTCTCAGCCTTATGACTCCGGCTTCATTTTTCTCAACAATGAGCCACGCGGGGGGAAGGGCGGCCTTCCCGTAAAAGGTGTAAACCGCCCTATAACTGACTTCTCCGTCTTTTGCACCGATAACTTCTATCTTATCAGGTTTTGACCACAAAATGCCGAGCGGAGCAAGCAGATCCGCCATATCATCCGCGAAGGGCTTAGCGCTGCGGAAAAAATTCTGACAACCTGGACAGGCGCACCTTAACAAAGGGGGCTTCCGGCGGCCGTATGCCTGACGGTTCCTCCCGGTATCGGGCTCGATAAGAGCCTTGCCATATTTCAGCTTCATGCTCTCACCCCGGCGAAAATATTATCCTTATTTTTCCAAAATCTGCGTTCTGTCAGGGCCAATGCCGACCATGGAAACCTTGACATCGCAAAGCTCCTCAATGCGGCTTATATAGCGTTTTGCGTTTTCGGGCAGCTCGTCATAGCTCTTTATCTGTCCCAAATCGCCCTCCCAGCCGGGCATGACTTCATAAACAGGCTCACATTGGGCGAGAATATCCAGAGAATAGGGGAACTCGGTAATCAACTCCCCCTTATACTTATAACCCGTGCAAATCTTCAGCTCTCCAAGATTTGCAAGCGTATCAATCTTATTTACCGCAATACCGGTAAGGCTGCTGGTGCGAACGGCAAACTTAACTATTACCGCGTCGAACCAGCCGGTTCTGCGAGGCCGGCCGGTAGTGGTGCCGAATTCGCCGCCTCGGTTACGGATGAGGTCGCCGGTCTCGTCAAAAAGCTCGGTGGGGAAGGGACCCTTACCCACACGGGTAGTATAGGCCTTTACAACGCCGATGCACTCGTCAATGACGGTGGGGCCTACACCTGCGCCCACGCATACGCCGCCACTCACGGGATGAGACGAGGTCACATAAGGGTATGTACCCAGGTCAATGTCCAACAGCGTTGCCTGAGCGCCCTCAAAAAGCACCTTTTTACCGGCCTTGATTGCCTCGTGCAGCAGTACGGTGCAATCAGTCACAAAGGGAGCCAGCCGTTTGGCGTAACCCACATATTCCTCAACGTAATCCTCATATTTAAGAGGCGTTTCGTTATAAACCTTTTCGATAAAGAGATTTTTCATCTCCAAATTTTCCTTAAATCTCCGGCGGAAAAGCTCCTCGTCAACAAATTCGTGCATACGAATTCCGCTGCGCTCGGCCTTGTCCATATAGCAGGGGCCGATGCCGCGCTTGGTTGTGCCTATCTCGGCGCTTCCGCGGGCCTTTTCACTAAGTCCGTCAAGAGCGATATGGTAGGGGAGAATAACATGGGCGCGGGCGTCGATCTTGAGATTGCCGACATCAACGCCGCGTGAAGTAAGCATATCAATTTCCTCAAGCAGGACCTTGGGGTCAACCACAACTCCGTTGCCGATAAGGCAAAGGGTGTTTGGATATAAAATACCCGAGGGAGTCAGGTGGAGCTTGTACTCCTGCCCGTTGGCAACAACGGTGTGACCTGCATTATTACCGCCCTGAGAACGCACCACAACGTCGCTCTGACCGGCAAGGATATCAATTACCTTGCCCTTGCCCTCGTCGCCCCATTGGGCGCCCATTACAACTTTAGTTGGCATAAAACATTCCTCCTGAGAGATACTCGCGGCAAAGCCGCACACTAAAGTATTATATCAAATCTATCGGAAAAAATCAACAGTAAAATTAATTTTTTTACAAATCCCCGTTTTCCCCCGAACGAGGGCGAAAATCCGCGAGAGGATTGCGGTCGATGGCGTCACGAAGCTCATCCTCGTCCACATGGGTATATATCTGTGTGGTGGAAAGCTGCTCGTGGCCAAGAATTTCCTGCAAGGCACGGACGTCCACGTTGCCGTACTTGTACATGAGGGTAGCCGCCGTATGACGCAGCTTGTGCGGAGAATATTTCTCCGGATCCAGACCCGCGCGGAGTAGATTTTTTTGTACCATTTTATAGACCATATTTGCGGAAATTCTGGATTTTTGCTTACTAAGGAACAGAGCGTTCCGGTCTTTAAGATTATCCTTAGGACGAACGGCAAGATAATCATTGATAGCGTCAACACAGGATTTGTTCAAGTATACGGTACGTTGCTTATTTCCTTTTCCAACAACTGTCAATCGGTCGCCTTTTACATCGTTGACGTTAATTCCTACCAACTCACTAAGCCGCATACCGCAGTTAAGGAACAGCGTTATCATGCAGTAATCCCGCACCTTGAATTCACCGTCCACGGCGTCCAGCAGTCGCTTGCTTTCATCGAGAGTGAGGTACGTGGGCAGACGCTCGGGCTGCTTTGGAGCCTCAAGCTCTTTTGTGATGTTGACGTCGAGTATGCGGGCCTTGGTGGACAAATAGTTGAAACAGCTCTTAAGACAGGAAACCTTTCTGGCGCGGGCTATTGGGCCGTTGTCACGGATTCGGTTGGCGTAGGTAAGAAATTCATAAATATCATCTAAAGTAATTGAGCGGATAAAATCATCTGAAATATCAGAGCAATCCAGTTCGTCAAAATTTTCAAAATCTGCCAAACCGCGCGAACATTTCATAAACCGGAAAAATGTGCGGAGGTCATAATAATATTCGTGTACGGTTTTGTCGGATTTTCCTTTTATATTGGACATATAACTGAAAAAGTTCCGAATGGTCTGAGGCATATCCTGATACGGCGCCGACATGGCTCCTCCCCCTTATCTCCCTCTTCTTCATTCAACAAAATTTTTATTTTGTTGAATTACCTGTATTTTCTTCCCCGACTTACGCTATATGAATGAAGTTCTATTTTGCGCAGTACTTCTTCAAAAACATAATCCCGAAGGGCATGGCCGTGACCGCGGTACAAAAGTCGGCTATCGGCTGTGACAGTTCAACGCCCGGCAAACCTATTATGCGCGGCAAAATAAATATCAACGGCAGGAAAAAAACTCCCTGACGGCACATTGCCAAAAATGTGGCCGAACCCGCCTGACCGGTGGACTGAAACGTCATGTTGCAGACCGTGCCGATTGGCATGAAAGGCATAGCCATGCACTGATAGCGCAGAGCTCTTACCCCTATCTCAACCGTCAGAAGCTCCGTGGCCTTGTCGCCGTCTTTTATAAAAGCCGGGATAATTTGTGGCGCAAATATAAATCCCAGCGCCGCCAACGCGGTCATAATGACGGTGCCTACTTTAAAAAAGAACAGTACGGCCTGACGAACCCTGTCACGGTTACCGGCGCCGTAATTGTATCCGGCCACAGGCTGGAAGCCCTGACCGAAGCCGATAACGCAGGAAAATATAAGCATAAATATCTTCCCCACTATGCCCATGGCGGCGATAGCCGGATCCCCATAGGACCGTGCCGCGGAATTGAGCATGGCGGTGGCTATGCTGCCCAAACCCTGACGCATGAAGGACGGCGCACCGTTTTTCAAAATAGTGATGTACGCTTTAACATTTTTTGCCACAAGCTTCGGTGAGATTTTCAGTTCCGAATGTCCCGTCATAAAAAGGATTAGTAAAATACCGAAGCTGACGCATTGGCTGAGCGCCGTCGCAAGCCCGGCTCCAGCGGTGCCCATACCGAAAACAAAGATAAACAACGGGTCAAGCCCCATATTGAGCAGCCCGCCGCTCACCATTCCGATAAGGGCCAGCCTTGCCTTGCCCTCAAAGCGAAGGACGTTGTTCATGAAAAACGTGGTTATCATCAGCGGCGCGGCAAGAATTATGTATCGGGCGTAATCCGTGGCATAAGGCAGTATCGTATCCGTTGAACCAAGCAGATACATGAGCGGACGCACAAGCGCAAGCCCGGGAAGCATAAGAATAACGCCCATAATAAGGGCAAAGAAGAAGCCGCCGGAAGCAATTCCGTTTGCGGATTCCCTGTTACCTTCCCCAAGCAGCCTCGAAATCGTGGTTCCGCTGCCCATTCCTATGGTGAAGCCTACCGCCTGAATTATTGCCATCAGAGAAAATACTACGCCGATCGCGCCGGAGGCGCTTGTACCGAGTTGGGACACAAAAAATGTGTCGGCCATGTTATAAATTGCAGTAACCATCATGGTAATCATGGTCGGTATGGCAAGCATAACGATGAGCCTTGGTATAGGCATAGCAGCCAGTTGGTTTGAGTTATCGCCTTTCAAATTATCACCTTGCAAGCTTTTGAAATGTCAAGACCGCCGTTTCAACAATTTTATCCGGAAAATCGTAATCTTCGGTGTGAAGCTGGGGACAGTCCTTTCCGCTCCCTATGCCGAAAAACGCGCCGGGAACTTCCTTTAGATAATAGCCGAAGTCCTCGCTCCAGCGCATGGGGGCGGGCAGCTCCTCACTGTCCGGACAAGCCGCTTTTAGCTTGTCCACGCTGTCGTCGTGGTTGCGCGTCTCCGGGAAAGGGTCATGTATTATATAGGAAAACTCCATATTTACGGACCTTTCACGGCAAAGGGCAAGTATGCGCTCCTTAAGAGCCAAAAGCTCGTCCTCCAATTCTCCCCGAATTGTCAGACGTATTACGCCGTCGCCGGCAGCCGTTCCGTAGGCTTTGCCGCCGACCTCCACGCCCACAACGGTTATGAGCGTCATAGCGGTAAAATCCCGCCTCAGACCGTCAAGGGCAAGAAGTATCTCGGCTATTGCAAAAGCCGGGTTTACGCCGTTTTCCGGATAAGCCGCGTGGGAATTCCTGCCTTTAAAGCTTAGTTCAAGCCCCATACTCGCACAGGCGAAGGTGCCATATCTGTATAAAATTTTGTTCAAATCGTAACCGGGAAGATTGTGGAAGCCGTATATCTCCCCTATTCCCTCTTTCTTCAACAGGCCGGCACATTCGCGTGCTCCCTCGCCGGTCTCCTCGGCGTGCTGAAAAATAAAATAGACGGTGTTCGACGACTCGCACTCACAGGCAAAGGCCGCAAGCGCCGCGCTGTGCCCGTCATGGCCGCACCGGTGACTGACAGTCGGGTTTAAAGAGGCATAAGGGCAATCCGAGTTCTCCGGTATGGGCAGGGCGTCCATGTCGGCGCGAAAGGCTATCCTTTTTTCTCCGCCCTTTTTTACCGCGTAAAACCAGCCGTTCATGGGAAATATTTCACAGTCGGCGTTTTCACGGAGAAAATCCATAAGTATTTTCATGGTTTTTTCTTCGTGCCCGCTGAGCTCGGCGTTTTTATGAAGCTCATGGCGAAGGGCGGTGTATTTTTCAATATTCATATTACTCACAGTCCAGTGCGACGGTTTTTTCCGCCACGGTTTTCAGATATTCCTTGACGCTTACGTGATATGGGTCGTTCTGGTAATCGTCAAGAACATTCCGTCCGCTCAATTCGGCAATCATGACAACGTCAAAGGATCGGGCCGAATGAAGGAAGTCAACGCCCACCCAAATATTCTCCAGCTGCGGTACTTTGCCCTTCATGGAGAGAAGTCTTTCCCTCACTTCGGGGGCTTTGTTCGCGTCAAAAAGCTTGATGCAAATTATATGCTTCATCACTTATCCTCCAAAATGAAAAAGGGAGCGCCAAAGCGCCCCCTGATTTTTACTCATGAACAGTGAGAACGGTCTTAATGGCGCTCTTTTCGAAACGGATCTTGTTCTTGTCCGCGCCGCTCTCAATAACCACGCTGTCCTCCTTGATGGAGGCGATTTTGCCCATTATTCCGCCTATGGTAACAACCTCGTCCCCTACCTGAAGGGAATCGAGCATAAGCAGTTGCTCACGCTCGCGCTTTTTGTTGCTGCGGCTCATGAAATAAAACAAGCCGACCATCACAAGAATAATAACGGCATAGTAAGCAATAGTTGAGAAACCTTCCATAGTTTACATCTCCTCATCTTTGTTTTCTAATATATACAATAAAACATCCTCGGCCGCCTTATTCATTTCCTCCGGCCCCGGATTTTTATAGTTTACATAATCCATTTCGGTTATGGCGCGAATTGAAGCGTAAACCTCGCCGCCGTCAAGTCCGAGCCGTTTAAGCACCGGATTATTCGAAACGGAAACACCGTAGACCTTGCCCTCACTGTTTACAAGGACGTCATTGTCGCCGGCAAAGTCGGACAGATCAGCCAAAATCTCACTATCCGCATAATAATTGCAGTAGTTTTTATCGAAGAAATAAAGCCGGCTCTGACCCTGTCCCATAGTGAGCGTCATCTTAGACATATTGGACTGTTCCTGCGAAGCGGTAATATTATTGTTAAAAGTAATTGTAACAAGCTCTATATTGCGCTCACCGTCGCCGTTTATATCGTCAATAACATCCTCGATTTCATGTGAGGCCGGATAGAACACATCACTGTTAAAAAGTCCCTCGCCGATATACGCGACAGTCAAATCCGCCTCGACCCTCTCCGTGCAGCTGCGGACGGCAACAAGGACGCCTATAAACGTAAGAACAATTAAAATCACATACAGTTTTTTTCCGCTGAAAAACTTTTTCATGGCAACAGCTTCTTTTTATCTTCGATAACAATGAAAATTATACCATAAAAAAACAGGATTGTCAAGTATAATTCAACAAAAAAGGGCCGGCTCCTCTGTGATGTCAATAGATATGAACCAATTTCCTCAAAAAAAGAAAATATTCGGTATGGTATTTGCATTGAGTGGG
>CANRJP010000067.1 GCA_947630975.1 uncultured Clostridia bacterium | reverse complement strand
CAGCAGCAGAACGGCAGCAACGCGGCCCTCGACTTCCAGAAAAATATGCGCCTGATACTGAACACCGGTGTGGGCGGCTGGGAGGCCGAGCCGGACGGGAATATGAAGTGGGACGACGGTCTTCGCTGTCGGTGGATACGCTCGTTCCAGTATTAAAATAACAAGGTGTGATCTTATTTCATGAATTTAGCTGTATTTAAACTTCTACTTGACGGCACGGTCATAACCCTGCGGATGTTCGCGCTTACCATAATTTTTTCCATTCCGCTGGGACTGCTGGTGTCGGTGCTGCGCATGAGCAGGCTGTGGATATTCAACCTGCCGGCACGGCTGTACATACTGGTGCTGCGGGGCACGCCGCTGATGCTTCAGATAATGTTCATTTTCTACGCTCCCGGCCTGATACAGGGCTTCCCCTTCAGTTGGCAGGGCGACCGGATGATGGCGGCCAACGTGGCCCTCATTCTGAACTACGCGGCCTATTTGGCGGAGATATTCCGGGGCGGCATACAGGCCATACCCCAGGGACAGCGGGAGGCCGGCAAGGTGCTTGGCCTGTCCGGAACGGAGACCTTCTTCATAGTGGTGATGCCCCAGGTGGTAAAGCACGTTATTCCCCCCATGGGCAACGAGATAATCAACCTGGTCAAGGATACCTCTTTGGTGCAGGTCATAGGCATAGCCGAGCTGATGAACACCGCCAAGGTTCAGGCCTCCGGCAACGTCAGCATAATGCCCTATCTGGTGGCCGGCGGCATATATTTGGGCATAACCGTAATTCTAAGCGCCGTCCTCAGCTTTACCGAAAAGAAGCTGGACTATTACAGATAAGGAGGGGAGACCGTGGAAACCATACTCAGCGTTAAAAACCTGAAAAAAAGCTTCGGCTCCCTCGAGGTGCTGAAGGACATATCCTTCGATCTTGCCCGGGGCGAGATAATCAGCGTCCTTGGGCCCAGCGGCGGCGGAAAGTCCACCCTGCTCCGGTGCCTGACCCAGTTGGAGACCATCGACGACGGCCTCGTCGCCGTGGACGGGGACGTGCTCTTCGGGGACGGAAAGTACGCCGACAAGGCCAACCTCAGCCGAATAACCCTGAAAATCGGCCTTGTGTTCCAAAACTTCAACCTCTTTCCCCACCTTTCGGTTATGGAAAACATAACCGTCGCCCCGATCAGGGTGAAGAAAATGCCGAAGGTTCAGGCCCAGGAGCTGGCACGGAATTTGCTGGAGAGGGTAGGTCTCAGCGAAAAGGCCGATTATTACCCCTGCCAGCTCAGCGGCGGCCAGCAGCAACGCGTGGCCATCGCCCGGGCTTTGGCCCTCGACCCCGAGGTGCTGTTTTTCGACGAGCCCACCTCCGCGCTGGATCCGGAGCTTACCGGCGAGGTGCTCAAGGTCATACGCGGCTTGGCCGACCGGCGCATGACTATGATAATCGTCACCCATGAGATGGGCTTCGCCCGCGGGGTCAGCGACCGCATAATCTTTATGGAGAACGGCGTCATAGTCGAGGAAGGGCCGCCGGAGCAGCTTTTCACCGCTCCGAAGAACCCCCGGACGAGAGATTTTTTGTCAAGAGTTGATTGATACTAATCCCCAACTAAAATCAGCCATTTGCGACGGCCTTTTCCGTGCCAAGCGTCGTCATCGGCCTTGACAATACATAAAGTATTGCCTGCGGCCTCTTCCTTGCCTGACACGGAAAATTCTCGCCGCTCGGTGTCTGATTTTAATTAAGGATTAGTATGATCCCCGACACAAAATTAATAAAAAAATATCCAATTATGTCTTGAATAGTTGCGAAAAGTATGATATAATAACATTATTAAAGAAAACGGAGGGTTCAACATGGAAGAACGTCAGACGACCAGGCGTAAGAATAATAACGGGCGGAACAAGGTGATAATCGTTACCGTGTTCGCCGTGGTGATGATGTTTATCGGCGGGATTATCGGCGGAGCCATTCAAAGCGGCAAGGCCAAGAGTATGCAGAAGCAGTTGGACGAGGCCAAAAACCAACTGGCTCAGATGGACGACAAGTATCAGGAAGAAATAGCCACTATGCAGAACCTTGTCAAGGACAAGCAGGCTCAGATAGAGCAGCTTCAGGCCGCCGGCGCCGGAGTTGCGGCTCCCGAAACCGAGGGCGGCGCCGACGCGGAACAGACCCCCATATCCATGGATGATGAGGACGGCGGCGGTCTCGGGGCTTTCGGCACCTTCATCATAATATTTGTCATAATCCTTCTTGTACTGGCGGCGGCTTTTGTCGCTTACAACGCCTTTAAGAAGAGAAGCGACGACGATGATGACGACGACGATGACGATTACGACGACGAGGATGATTATGACGACGATTACGATGATGAGGACGACGGCGAGGACTACGACGAGTAGTAAGCTTTAAGCCCCATAACACAGAAAAATCCGCTCACAAGAGCGGATTTTTCTTATTTATGCCCTTTAACTACGAAGGATTTTTTCGGTCGGCCCCCGCGCCTCCACGTTACAGAGCGAGTTTTTTTACAGCGCCTTTTTTTCATCTGTCATTACCGCTATCGTCAACACAGCGGCGCGCCGAGGTCGTCGCGCCCTACCGGTATCAAAGGTTACGTTACCCTTACACTAACGCCGCGCAAGGGCCGCACCTCGTCCGCCAAATCAATGATTTTAGTTAAGGCAATACCGCACAAAGATTGTGCCCGTATTGCGCCGCAGATTTTTTGACGGAATTACGAAAACGACGCCGGAATACTGTCGTATTTCAAGGAGTTTTCGTAAGATACGTCGGAAAAGATGCAAGCAAGACGGGTACAATCTTTGTGCGGTATTGCCTTAAGAATTACTGTCCGTATTATAGAACCACTTACCCACGCTGCCGAAGGGGGATTTGAACAGTGGATTGGTGCCGCCGGCGATATTTTTGTCCAAAATCAGGCTCTCGTCCAGAAAGGCCAGACCCACGATGGGCTGTTCACGGACAAAGACCTCCTGCACCATGGCGCAGCCGTTGTCGAAGCCTTCCCCGGTGGAGGAGGCCACTCTGGACAGAGCCGTGTCCATATACTCGCTGGAATAGCCGAAATAGTTTTGTTCGCCCTCCGAGCCCAGCAGAAATTCGGCGTCGTACAGGTTGCCCACCTCGGTGCCGCCGATGTAGGCGTCAAAATCGCCGCTCGTTATTCGCCGGACGTAGTCCTCATAGCTTATCTCCTCCACATTGACGCCGAAGTCTGCCTCTCTCAACTGTCCGGCGACTATATTCGCCGCCAGCACCCGCCGCGGGTTTTCGCTGTTGACTAACAGAGTAAATTCCAGAACCACGTTTTCCGCCTGACCGCTTATGACGTCTCCGTCCTCGTCGACCCGCTCGTAGTTTACAATGTCTTTGTTAAGCACGCCGTCACCCCTGTCGGTCCAACCGTCGTAAAACAGGCTCTCCCGTGCGGCGGCTATGTCGAAGTTGGTAAGGGATATTGATGTGGTGAAGCTCAGCGACAGGGGGTGGAAAGGCAGATTTGCCGCGCTGGCCGACTCGCCGTAGCCCTCGTTTACAACGGCCTCCCGGTCTATGGCGCCGCTGACGGCGGAGCGAACCGTGGCCGAAGAAAACACCGGCCGCCGGTGGTTGAGGCCGAGATATTCAAAATTGGCCCCGCAGGCTCGGCGCAAATTGTACTTGTCACGAACCGAAAACTCGTTGGTGTCGTATATTCTGCCCTGAATGGCGTTGGCGCCGCCGGTGGAAAATGCCGTCGCCGCCGAAATGCTCTCACGCACGACGCTGACCTCCACCTTGTCGAAGCCGGCGGCCCCGTCCCTGTAACCGTCAAAGCGGGCAAGAGTCAGGCTTCGGCCCGGGTTGTAGCTCTCGAACATGAACGGCCCCGTGCCGATGGCCACCGAGGTAAGATCTCCGGCGTTGAGGGGGATTATGGGGAAGTACAGGGACCAGGCAAGCTGGCTGTAGCTTCTGGTCAGAACAAAGCTCACGGTATAGGCGTTCACCTCTGTGGCGGCCGAAACATACCGCAGCAGCGGAGCGTAAGGGCTGTCGGGGTCGCTTTTTACGGTGTTCACCGAGTAGACCACGTCCTTTGCCAGCACCTGGGAGCCGTCGTGCCACAGCAGCCCCTCCTTCAGCTTTACGGTCAGGGCGGTGCAGTTGTCGTTGAAGCTCCAGCTTTCGGCGAGCACCGGCTTAAGTTCCTGATCGGCGGTCACGGCGATAAGAGGCTCGTACACGGCGAACAGTACGTCGCGGACAGTCTCGTCCCGAGCCAGCAGGGGGTTGAGAGTGTCGGTCTGGCCCATGGACAGATTGAGCACCCCGCCGTAGATTACCGCCGTCTCCGAGGCAACAATGTCGCCGCCGGTTTTTTTCCCGCAGGCTGTCATTACCGTCAGGACGCAGATCAGCAATGTCAATATCGCTCTTTTGTTCACGATCTCACCTCGGATCAAATCTGTATAAAGGCTGCCAAGGTTCCGCTTTTGCCGCCCTGCCCCCGGTGGGAGAAGAACAGATCGTTACGGCACATGGTGCAGGGGGCCGAGGCGTCCACTCCGCCCAGACCCATATCCTCCAGCATCAGGCGGTTGGCCTTAGGCAGATCCAGCATATACTTGCCGCCGTCCTTGGCGGTGCGGCAGCTCTCCGGGAAGCGCAGAGCCACGTCGCCGCCCACCTCGTAACAGCACGGCCCGATGCACGGCCCGATGGCCGCCAGTATGCTTTGGGGCCTTGCGCCCAGCTCCGTCAGCTTTTTTACGGCCTTTTCCGCTATTCGGGCCTCGGTTCCCCGCCAGCCGCTGTGTACCGCGGCGGCGGCTCCTATGTCCCCGGCCCAGAGCAGTATGGGCACACAGTCGGCGGCGTAGGCCAGCAGCGGCGTGCCGGGGAGCAGGGTCACTATTCCGTCCACCCCGTGATCCCAGGGGCGGCTGATGCCCATACCCACTCTGTCGGCGGTTATCACCTCAACAACATCGGTGTGTTCCTGGGCGGTGGAGGTCAGCCGGCCGAGGTCAAGACCGGCGCGGCGGCAGAGTATCTCCTCGTTGCGCCGAACGTCGGCGGGGTCGTCGCCTCGGCGCGGGCTCATCGAAAGAGAGGCGTAAGCCCCTCGGCTGACGCCTCCGCCGCGGCAGGTAAAGCCGTGGTTTATTCCCGCCTCCAGAAGCAGCTCCGACTGCCAGGCGGCGATGCCGTTTAGTTCCCGTATCGGCATATCCTTGTTATCTCCTTTGCTTTGCCGGTATTTTCGTCTATGTCTATCAGTGCTCCGCACAGCATATACTGCCCTTCGGCCACTTTAAAGGGAAATTTTTTGTCCGCTTCAAGAAAGCGGCTTACGGAGGCCTCGAGATCCATGCCAAGCACGCTGTGGACGGCTCCGGTGCGGCCCGCGTCGGACATATAGGCCGTGCCGCCGGGGAGGATGCGTTCGTCGGCGGTCTGGACGTGAGTGTGCGTGCCTATAACAGCCGAAGCCAGACCGTCCAAATAGTAGCCGAGGGCCTCCTTTTCGCTGGTCGCCTCGGCGTGGAAGTCCACAAATACCACCGGCGTGCTCTCCCGCGCACGGCATACCAGCTCTTTTCCGCACTCAAAGGGAGATTTGTCCCCCGTGTTCATAAAGACCCGGCCTATAAGATTGATTATGGCTATCTTGCAGCCGTTCCCCGCCCTGACTACGGCCATGCCGTCGCCGGGCTGAGGCTCGGCGTAGTTGGCGGGGCGCACTATATTCTCCCCGTCGCGGAACAGATCGCATATCGTTTTTTTGCTGAAGGTGTGGTTCCCCATGGTGAAAAAGTCCACTCCGCCACGGCTTAGCTCATCATATGCCTTTCGGCTCATTCCCAGTCCGCCGGAGGAGTTTTCGCCGTTGGCGATGCAGAAATCCACTCTTAATTCGTCCTTCAGGCCGGGCAGCAGGTCGAAAACCGCGTTCCGACCCGTTCGTCCCATTATGTCGCCTATAAATAACACTCTCATTGGTTACGTCCGTTCTGTTTTACTTGAGGTATTTGTTCACGTAAATTGCCCGTTGGGCCGATTTTTCATTGTTGTATGACTCCCGCAGCGTTCCCACAATGGAGGTGTCGGCGCCTATGGCCTTCAAATTCGAGCTTAATTCGCTCAGTACGGCCTCGACCTTGGCGTCGCAGGAGCTTTCCATGGAGGTCACCTCGCCGGAAAACTTGGCGATAGTGCCGCTTTTAGCCGCGGCGGAGCCGGCGGTTTTTTTCTGCTCGGTGTAGTAAGCCTTGGCTCTGGCGGCCAGATTTGCTATCTGGCTCGTGTACTGGTTTTGAAGGTTATACAGCTTGCTGACGCAGCTTGCCACAAGCTGATCCGAGCCGCTGACGGCAGGAGGATTTGACGCGGTCGAATTGCCGGAATTGCCGGAGCCGCCGCCGTCGGCGGGCTTCGTTGCGGTCGAATTGCCGGAGTTGCCGCCGTCGGCGGGCTTTGCAGTGGTCGCACTGCCGGAACTGCTGCCGCCGGAGGGCTTCGACTCAGTCGCGCTGCCGGAATTGCCGCCGTTGTCGGAGGGCTTTGTCGCGGTCGCATCGCCGGAATTGCCGCCGTTATCGGGCTGCGGCTCGGAGCCGCCGCCGGAGTTGGCGGGCGCCTGTTCTCCGCCGGACTGTTCGTCCCCTCCGCCGCCTTCGGGCGCGGGGGTCTCCTCACCGGTATATTCGCCGCTCAGCATTTCGTCAAGGTCGATACCGGCGGCGTCGGCGATTATCTGGGCCAGCACGGCTGTCTGGCTCAGTTCTCCGGACTCAATGGCCGCTTTTTCCTCCTCGGTCATGGGCCGAAGCTCGGTCTCCATATAGCTGTTCACGTCCGAAAGGGCGGTCTCGGTGCTCTCCACCCGCTTTACGCCCAACTGCTGTTCGTTGACCGTGAGGCCGGTAACAAGATCCTTGATATATTTCCAGTTCAAACCGACAAATACACCGGCGGCGATTATCAGTACCAGGAGAATGATACCGGTTATTTTCAAAAATTTTTTCATGCTTTTATGTCTCCTCTCAAAAGCTCCAGCGCCATGACGGCGTTTTTCTCCGCCTTACCGCGCAGAACGGCGTTTTCCTCCGCCAATTTGGCCCGTATTTCGCCGCTGTGCTCCAGACAGTCCAGAGCCATTTCGTACAGCCCCTCGGCTGTCACCCGCTCCGCCGGAATATAGCGGCGCTGGTTCATGTATTCCATGGAGCCTTTTATTTTTGGGTCATATATTATGCCCAGCATGGGCACGTTCACCGATGAGGCGAAGATCAGCGAGTGGAGCCTCATTCCGATCACGGCGCCGCACTCCCGTATGACGCCCAGCATTTCCGACACGGTTATCTCCCGGTCGATTATGGCCGACTTTTCCGCCATCTTTTCCCTTATATTGCGGGAAACCGGCAAATCACGGGAAAGCTGCATGGGGAAGAACAGGGGAGTGTAGCCCTTTCGGGCCAGCATATCCGCCGCCGCCGCCACGCTTTCCTCAAAGTTCGGGCCGGCGGTTTTCCACTCCCGCACCGAAACGGCAACGGGCCTCGGCCCCGCGCCCGCATCTTTCAGCAGCTCCGCCGCCCTTTCCCGGGAGCAGGGCTCCAGCAGATAGGCCGGGTCGGCGGTGATCTCCACCCTGGGCCGCGTGACCTTGCAGCGCCTTATCTCTGACATGGATATGTTTTCCCGCAGGGTTATCAGGTCGACCTTGTTCAGCACCCGAGTGACCTTGCTCACGTTTTTGTCCGAGATCGGCCCCATGCCGTTTGCGTACAGCATGACCTTCAGTCCCATCAGCTTGGCCGCGGCGATTATGGCCAGATAATAAATCAGGCTCTTGGTGCTGGTGGCGTCCTGAATAAGACTGCCTCCGCCGCTTATCAGCATTTTTGAACGGCTCATGGCCCGCAGCACGGCAAAGGGGGCGAACCGATCGACCGTGTCGATGCCGTAGGTCTCTCTGGTATGGCGGGCGTCGCCGGACAGGGCGGTTATCTTTATGTCCGGATCCAAACGGCGGAGGTTGTCGACAATGCTTTTAAGCAGGGCCTCGTCCCCGCTGTTGCCCAGACCGTAGTAGCCCGAGATGATTATGTCCGTGGTTTTCCGCGCCATCCGCCGTCCTCCTCTTTGTGCGTATTTTTCTGAATATACACATTAAGTATACCACAGTTTTTCATTTTTGTAAATACAAAAATAAAAAATTTGATTACAATGTAATTCGGGCTGTCAAAAAAATCGTGCAGAACGGACGAAAATCAGCCCGCGCAGGCGGCTCCTGCCGCCGAGCAGGCCCTCCCGCCGACGTACAAAGGTACGTCAAGGGTGATTTTCGTTCGTAGTTCAAGGGCTTAAATAAAAGGAAAAGTCGGCTTTTCTACATCAATCCCAAGTTTTAATTTCATTGTCGGGTTTCCGAAAACATAAATTTTGTTTAACGGCCATTGAACGGTCTGCGCCATTTTTTACAGCCCCCGTTCAAAAATTTACAACAAAAACACTTTACAAAATACGGATTTCGTTGTATAATAAAATAAAACGATAATATTGAAAGGATGATATGTTTATGAAGGTACTGCTCACGGGAGGCGCCGGATACATCGGCTCACACACCTGCATCGAGCTGCTGGCGCTGGGCCACGATGTTATAATTGTGGACAATTACAGCAATTCCAAGCCCGAGGCCCTGAACCGCATCAGGGAGATAAGCGGCAAGGACTTTAAATTCTACGAGGCGGACGCCACCGACGGCGAGGCCATGGACAAAATATTCGGCGAGAACGACATTGACTGCATAATTCATTTTGCCGGACTTAAGGCCGTGGGAGAGAGCTGTCATATCCCTGTGCGCTATTACCGCAACAACCTTGACTCCACCCTCACCCTGCTGGAGGTAATGGCGAAGCACAACGTACACAATATTGTGTTCTCCTCCTCCGCCACGGTTTACGGCGTGCCCGAGAAGGTGCCCCTGACCGAGGATATGCCCGCTTACAGAACCAGCAGCCCCTACGGCTGGACCAAGATAATGAGCGAGCAGATCTTCCGCGACGCCTGCGCCGCCGACCCGGAGCTGAGCGTGGTGCTCCTGCGCTACTTCAACCCCATCGGCGCCCACGAGAGCGGCCGCATCGGCGAGGATCCCAACGGAATACCCAACAACCTCATGCCTTACATTTCGCAGGTGGCTATCGGTAAGCTGCCCAAACTGGGAGTTTTCGGCAACGACTATCCCACCCCAGACGGTACCTGCGTCCGCGACTACATCCACGTTGTGGATCTGGCCAAGGGCCACGCCAAGGCCATCGAGTACGCCGCCGCCCACAAGGGCGCTGAGGCCATCAACCTGGGTACCGGCGTCGGCTACAGCGTAATGGACATAGTGAACAGCTTCATGAAGGTGAACGACATAGACCTGCCCTACGAGTTCCAGCCCCGCCGGGACGGCGACGTGCCCGAGTGCTACTCCGACCCCGCCAAGGCAAAGGAGCTTCTGGGCTGGGTGGCCGAGAAAAACATCGAGGATATGTGCCGCGACACCTGGAACTGGCAGAAAAATAACCCCAACGGACTGGACTGAGAACGTTCCTGTCCGACGGAAGAAAAAATATAAAGGCGCGGAAAAGGCTTTTTGTGCCTAATTACTATTGAAAAAAGTTTTTGCTCCAATTATAATTTGTATTACAGCATATTATTGCATAATCCGCCGCCGTCCGTCAAATGGGACGGGCGGCGCGGTTATAACGATATTGGAGGCAGAAAAATGGCAGCACAAATTCTGGCGGTCATCATTTTTGTAATGATGTTCCTCCTGATAATTTCGGAAAAAATCGAGCGGCATATCGTCACCCTGCTCTGCGGACTGGTGACTCTTGTGCTGGTCTTTGGCTTATGTATGCACAGCGGAAGGGCCGTTCTGGACACCCTGAATCTGCGGGGCATATTCAAACTGAATTTCTGGTATGCGCCCGGTTCCTCGGAGGAAGCCTCGGTGGGCATAAACTGGGCCACTATAATCTTTATTGCCGGAATGATGGTAATGGTGGAGGGCATGGCCCGTGCGGGCTTTTTCCGCTGGCTCTGCATAACCATCGCCAAGGCGGTTCGTTACAAGACAATACCTATTTTTATCACATTCATGCTCATGTCGGCGGTTCTGGCCATGTTCATCGACAGCATAACGGTCATTCTTTTCCTCGCGGCCGTAACGGTGGAGCTGGGTCAGATGCTCAGGTTTGACCCCCGGCCAATGATACTTTCGGAGATATTCTGCGCCAACCTTGGCGGCTCGGCCACCATGTGCGGCGACCCGCCCAACATTATCGTCGGCACCTCTTTGGGCTATTCCTTCGCGGACTTCATCACCCACACCGGCGTGATAGCCGGCCTGTCCCTGATCTTCGTGGTAGTATATTTCTTCCTGTGCTTCAGGAAAAAGCTGTCAGTTTCCGACGGCGCGGCGGCGGATCCGGCGTCCTTCCCCACGCCGGCCTCGGCCATAAAGGACAGGAGAAGCTTCGCGGTGAGCACGGGTATCTTTCTCATAGCCATCGCCCTGCTTGTGACCCACGCCATGACCGGCCTGACGGTGGCTTTCATCGGCCTGTTCATCGCCGCCATAACGCTTGCCGCCGCCGGACGGGGCGCCCTTAAGCTCCTCAAGCTGGTGGACTACAAGACGCTTCTGTTCTTCATCGGTCTCTTTGTGGTGGTGGGCGGCCTTGAACAGACCGGCATCCTCGAGACCGTGGCGGATCTCATCGGCCGCATATGCGGCGGAAATATGTATTTGATGGTGGCGATCATTGTTTGGGTCAGCGGCTTCGCCAGCGCCTTTGTGGATAATATACCATTCGCCGCCACAATGATACCCATAATACGCAGCCTTGCCTCGGCCCCCGGCATAAATCTGGACGTGCTGGCCTGGTCGCTGTCCATGGGCACAGACGTGGGCGGCAGCGCCACTCCCATCGGAGCCTCGGCCAACGTTGTGGGCACCTCCGTGGCTGCGAGAGAGGGCCATCCCATCGGCTGGGGACAGTACTGTAAGTATATGTTCCCGGCGACGCTGATAGTAATGCTCATATCCATGCTTTTCATCTGGTTTCAGTACGTGTAAAATAAAAGGAGGGACTCGCAGTGAATCAACAGCTCATCATATCCATCGGCAGGGAATTCGGCAGCGGAGGCCACGAGGTTGCGGAAATATTGGCCGCCCGCTACGGTATGCCCCTGTACGACAATAACCTCCTGCACGAGATAGCCACGCACAAGAACGTAAACGTGAAAAACCTCACAAAGTACGACGAGCGCCCCCGGAATATGCTGTTTTCCCGGAGCGTTCACGGCTACAGCAACTCTCCCGAGGAAAATCTGGCCAAAATACAGTTTGATTATCTGCGCCGCAAGGCCGACGACGGCGAGTCCTTCGTCATAGTGGGCCGCTGCGCCGAGGAAATACTGGCGGAATACGGGTGTATGGTGTCGGTGTTTATTTTGGGCGACCTGCCGAAAAAGCTGGAGAGGGTCAGCAAAAAATACGGCGTCACCCCCGCCGAGGCCCGGGGTATGCTTTTGCTCAACGATAAAAAGCGTAAGGTCTACCACAATTACTACTGCAAGGGCAAGTGGGGGGACTCACGCAACTATGAGCTGTCCATCAACAGCAGCCGCATCGGCGTGGAAAAGACCGCCGAGCTCATCGCGGCTTACATATCTGAAAAATACGGTCGCAACGTGTGATAATGCCGGTAAAGCCGCCATCGGGGAGATGGCGGCTTTGTAATTAGGAATTAGGAGTGAGGAATGAGGAATAAGGAATAATATTTATCCCAGTTAAAGGTGTCTAATAAAGTCTTCCCCTTTGAGGGGAAGCTTTTTTCATCTGTCATTGTTACTGTCGTCAACACAGCGGTGCGCCGGGTCGTCGCGCCCTACGGATATTTTGTCATTGTTACCATAAACTTGTACAGCCACGAAAAATAACTGCCCCATAGCTAAAACGGGCAGTTATTTTTATAGCTAATAAACGTTTAGGCGCCTCACTGCTTGAACCGGTTGCGTATGATGTCGAAGGCCCGGCGGTATATTATGGGCGTGGCGTGCTCCTCGATGATCGTTTGGGCGTCCTCGTCCAGAATACGGCCGTACTCGGCCAAGGTACGCTCCATTCCCACACCGGCTGTCATGTAGTATTTTACCCCCTCGGCGTAAAGGGTGCCGCCGAAATATGTAGGTGCGCAGTGGCACATCTCCACAACGTCGTCGAAGGACTCCAGCTCCGCCATAAAGGAGGTGCGCCCCGACTGATCGTCCTGCCTGCGGCGGGCGTTCAGTCCGGCTGTCACGTTCTGACGGGCGGAAATTCGGTCGAAAAGCTTCTGCTCCGCGTCGTTGTCCACCTTGGTGACATAGATGGTCAGACCGCCGCCAGAGGGCACGGCCTCCACCACCAGCCGCGAGTTGGCGTAGGCGAAGCCTACCTCCTCCTGGGCCCGCCGCAGCACCGAGAAAAACATGGCCTGGGCCTCGCCGGAATCCCGGCTTATGGACTCGGCGTCCACCCCGTAGGAACTGAGCTCCTCTTTGGCGAGGGTTATTTTAAGTTTATTTTGCCGTATAAGCTCAAGTCTCATTGTTTCACATCCTTAAATAATGGCCGAACCGCTTCGGTATAATATTATTCTAACACAAATCCGTCCGTTTGAGAAGAGGTAATTTCTGATTTTATACAAGTAATTTATACTAATCAAGGCCCAGCAGCTTTTCCAGCCCTCTTTTCATTACGTACAGCGCCCGGTGCTCGGTCATGCGGCGCACGTCCCGAACCGAGTGACGCCGGTATATGCCCACACGGTGTATGTCCATGGGATTTGACGCGCTTCCGTTGAGAAAGCCCCGGTAGTCCGCGTCGGTGCAGACCGCCGTATAATAGTCGTCGGCTATGTTCAGCAGCGTGGCGTCCACGCTGCCGTTGGGCATGGCCAGAGCGGTGACCTCGGCTCCGGAGGCTTCCTCCACCAGCCGCTTGCTCTCGCCCATTTCATAGACCGCGTCCTCGTAGGTCTTGTCGCCCCAGGCCATTGGCTCGTGGGAGACGGTGTGGGACTGGACGCTGACAAGACCGCTTTCGGTCATTTCCCTTATCTGGGCCGAGGTGAGATAGCCGGGACGGTCGATCTTGCCCGCTATCATAAAGACCGTGGCCTTAATTCCGTACTTTTTCAGCAGAGGAAAAGCCTTCGTGTAGTTGTCCTCGTAGCCGTCGTCGAAGGTTATCACCACCCGACGGGGGCCGTCCTCCGGCTCCGGCTGGGTCAGGTCGGTGACGAATAGGGTCTCGGCCCCGCTCTCGCTGAAATACCGGAGCTGATCTTCAAAGTCCGACTCAAGGACGCTGAACTCCTCGGCGTCGGGGTTGAAGGGCACGTCGCTGACGCTGTGGTACATATATACCATGGTTAGGCCCGAGGCAAAGACGGCGTGGAATTCCGCCGCCGCCGCGGCCAGAATGAACAGCAGCAGGGCGATAATTACTCTTTTAAGTGTTTTCAAGGCGCCGGACGCCTCCTTGTCTTTTTATTCCGGACGGCCGTAGGGCAGCTCCAGCGGCCCGAGGTCGGGCTCGGCCACCAGCTTGACGGTGCGGGCGTTCTTGCCCTCGGTCTCGAAGATGACTATCTCGTTGCGGCCGGGCTTGATGAGGGGGGCGGGTATGTAAAGCCGCCTCTGAGGCCCTATGTTCCAGAACCGGCCCAGATTGAAGCCGTTGATGAAGGCGCAGCCCTTGCCGAAGCCCTCCATATCAAGGAAGGTGTCCATGGCCTTGTAAGAGTTGAAGCTGAACTTGTAGAATGCCGCCGTGTCGCGGTAGTATGGCTTGTCGAAGTCTATTTTGTCTATGTTGTCAAGGGGCAGGGGGTACATCCTCCAGCCCGTGTGGTAGTGGCCGTTGATGAGGACGCCGTCCTCGATGCCCTTCCGCTGGTACTCTATCTTATAGCTGAAGTTTACACGGCCCATGTTCTCGGTAAGGACGTCAAAATCACCGTCGTTTTCATAGACATAGGGGTCGCGCTTGAAGTCGTATTCCTTAAGCAGCTCCCTGTCATAATAGGTGCCGAAGCGCTTGCCCTCCATGAACACAATGGCCCGGTCGCTGACCTTGGCGAAGGCCAGCTTGCCGATGGTCTTACCCTTGGGGAAGCTTGTGCGGTACAGGGTGTAGCCGAAGTTCTGGCCCAGCTTTTCCATACACATGGGGTTGTCGGCCTCGATGGGAGTCGATATGTCCTCAAGCACGCTGTTCAGGCTCACCCTCGCCTCACAGTCCAAAGTGCCGTAGGAACCCTTTTCTATCTTTGTGGTAAACTCCACCTCCGGAATGGGGGCGTACTTGGCCACAACGGACTTAAAGGCCTCGTATTTGGGCGTGATGTCGCCCCACTCGGTGAGCACCGCGTCATAGTCGTAGCTGGTAACGTCGGGACTGAGCTCGTCGTAGTAGTTGGAGCCGTTGGTGAAGCCGAAATTGGTGCCGCCGTGGAACATATAGATATTTATGTTGCCCATGCGCAGGGCGTCGTCGAAATCGCGCTGATTGTTGTAAAGGTTGCTGGTGGCGTGCTTGCCGCTGCCCCAGTTGTCGAACCAGCCCACCCAGAACTCCATGCACATCAGGGGGCCGCCGTGAGTGTGCTGCTCCAGCACCTTGAACTGCTCCTCCACATGGGAGCCGAAGTTGGCGGTGGGCAGAGCCATTTCACAGCTTCCGCAGTCAAGGGCGTCGTCCCAGGGGCCGTCGCTGGTTACAAAGGGAACCTCCGCGCCCAGGTCACGCATCATGCGGCCCATTTCCATCAGATATTCCTTGTCGTCGTTGTAATAGCCGTACTCGTTCTCGATTTGGAAGAGGATTATGGGGCCGCCCTGAGTTATTTGCAGGGGCGCCAGTATCTTGAACAGCTCGGCGAAGTAATTTCTCACATAAGTCATGTAAGGCTCATACCGCCCACGGAGCTTTATGCCGTCGTGGCGCAGGAGCCAGGCCGGAAGTCCGCCGAATTCCCACTCGGCGCAGATAAAGGGGCCGGGCCGGACGATGACCTTAAGGCCGAGGTCGCCGGCGGTCTCGATGAATTTTTTTATGTCGAACATTCCCTCGAAGTTGAACTGTCCGGGCTGCGGCTCGTGCATATTCCAGCACACATAGGTCTCGACTGTGTTGCAGCCCATGGCCTTCAGCTTTTCCAG
>CANRJP010000066.1 GCA_947630975.1 uncultured Clostridia bacterium | reverse complement strand
GGTCTCGGCCTTCACGCCGACAGCGAGGCAATTTACAATCTGGACGAAAACTATTACAGATTTACCGCCGTTATCGGCATGGACGATGAAATCGGCTCCAACGGCGACGGCGCGGTATTCGAGGTTTACGGTACGGACGGCGACAACGTGGAAAAGTTGATGTACAGCCAAACCGTAGCCACTATCAACGACCCCCACATTGTCGACCTTGACGTATTCGGCATTAAAAAGCTGAGACTTGTTACCAACGTGGGTTCGGCGGGAAATGCCGACGGCGACCACACCGACTGGGCGATTCCCATGCTTTGGGGCTCCACCCGGGACATTTCCACCGGCGGCGACTGGCGGGTTGAGGCTTCCACAGGCGCCGACAAATATGTTCGCATAGACCGCAATAACGGCGACGGCACTGCCGATTACTTCTACTCGAAGCTTGTTTATCTCGATTCGGACGGAGAGGTAATTTCGGAAAGGAGCGAGGGCTTCACTTCCGCCGGAAACACCACGATACAGGCCCTTAAAGACGGCGCTCCCGAGGGAACGGCTTTCACAAAACTGGAGGTACGAAACTCCGAGGGCGAGCTCATAGGCTCGGGCTTTGTAGGCACGGGAGAGCCCGTTCCCGCCGACGAGGATTTCATCTACATTTCCGACATACCCGCCGAATACATAACGCAGGGCTGGGAGGGCATGATTCCCGGCATAAACGCCGCGATAGGCGGCCGCAGCATTAAGGTAAACGGCACTCACTACAAAAAGGGTCTCGGCCTTCACGCCGACAGCGAGGTGGTCTATGACCTTGACGGCAGGTATTCCCGCTTCACCGCCGTTATCGGCATCGACGACGAGGTCAACAGCGAGGATATGAATAATGACCGTGACGGTGCGACGTTCCGTGTATATTCCGTCAATGAGGAAGGCGAAGACGAGCTTCTGTATGAAAGATACATCAACGCCCCCGGAACATCTCCAACCGTTAATGTGGACGTTTCCGGCGTCAAGCAGCTCCGACTGGAGACCAATATGGGCGGGAACAACGCACAGGATCACACCGACTGGGCCGACGCCAAGCTCTACCTTAAGCCGGAGCTTGTTCTCGACGGAAACACCGTCAGAGCAATGCACGCCCCCGAGGGCAGCGAGCTTATTGTGGCCGTTTATAAGGACGGCGGGCTCGTCGAAGTCACAAGGACAGCCGCCGATAAGGTCGGCGAAATCTCCGTCAGCGAGCTCAAAGATAAGGGCGACAGGGTTAGCGCCTACCTTTGGAACACCAAGACAATGACCCCGCTCACCGAGGCTTTGGAGGTTAAGTAACGCTTCGATTTTTGTTAATAATTACAGCCGCCATCAACCGATGGCGGCTTTTTCACGTTTTTTAATATTTCTCAAACATAATTTGAACGTTTCTCAAACATTCACGGTCTATAATACAGACATCAAGTGAGAGATCACTGAAAAAATATGGAGGTGTGTTTCAATGAAAAAGAAAAACTTCGTAACCCTTATCATGAGTACCGTCGGCGGTATACTCTTCGCCCTTGGTATGTGCATGGGACTGATTCCGGAGTGGGACGCTTTGAAGCCCGGCGTCGTGATCGGCTTGGTGGGTGCGGCGATACTGCTGGCCATGGTGCTCGTCCGTAGAAAAATGGACGGCAAGCCCATGATCGTCCTGGACGGCAGAGCCATCGGGACAACATTTTTCGGCATCCTCGGAGCGATTGTCCTTGGTGTGGGAATGTGCATGGTCATGGTATGGAATATGCTGATTCCCGGCATCATTGTGGGCATCGTGGGTATCGTCCTGCTGCTCTGCCTGATTCCGGTAATCAAAGGACTTCGATGAGAGGAGGCGTACATCATGAAAAAGCTTGTTATTCCCGCCTTCGTAATTGCTTTGGTCGGCGGCGCGGCGACAGTCATCGCAATGATCCGCCGCAGAATGGAAAGGTTATATTAAACAGGAGGAACTAAACAATGGCAAAGTCAAAGCTCATACAGGCAAACGAAAAAATCGCCGACGCCGTTGTCGGCGGTTACAAGAAGATCGAGGACAGTGTAACCGGCGCATATAAAAAGGTCGAGGACAGATTTGTTGACAGATACTTGACCCGCGATGGTGAGGCTGTGGAGGACGCGAAGAAGCGTCTGGCGGAGAAACGGGCCCGGCGCGAAGCTGGCGGAAACACTCATTATAAGCCTTAAAACACAAACACGCGCCTCACGGACTGAAGCTGTGCGGCGCGTATTTTTTATAAAAATATTTAAAAAAATCCCAAAACTCAAACAAAACTTTAACATTTGAGTGTTACAATAAGGAAAAAGAACCGCGGAGGTACGCATTATGTTTCAAATATTGGTGGTGGAGGACGATAAAGACCTGAACCGCACGGTATGTTCTTTTCTGAACGCCGGCGGTTATAAGACGGTGGGCTGTCCCGGCGCGAACGAGGCCTACGACGCCATGTACGGGAACACCTTCGACCTTATCGTTTCCGACATTATGATGCCCGGCATCGACGGTTATGAGTTTGCGAAAACGGTGCGTTCGCTTAACGATGATATACCTATCCTGTTCATGACGGCACGGGACGACTTCGCTTCCAAACAGAAGGGCTACCGCATCGGCATCGACGACTACATGGTCAAGCCCATCGATCTGGACGAGCTTTTTCTGCGGATCGGCGCGCTCCTGCGCCGGGCGAAGATCGCCACCTCCCACAAGCTGGAAATCGGCAGACTGCGGCTGGACATGGACGAACGTGCGGCGGTATATGACGGCGAAGAAATTTCCCTGACCGCGCGGGAGTTCAATATCATCTATAAGCTGCTGTCCTATCCCGGAAAGACCTTCACCCGCACTCAGCTTATGGACGAGTTTTGGGACGCGGAGACCAACACCGCGCCGAGAGCGGTTGACGTCTACATGACGAAGTTACGGGGAAAGTTTGAAAGATGTACGGAATTTGAGATAAAGACCGTCCACGGTCTGGGCTATAAGGCGGTGATACTGTGACGGAAAAACCAAAATGGAAACGTTTCCTGTCCTCAATGCGGAGCTATGTCATGTTTTTTCTGCTGAACGCTTTTGTAATCACCTGCTGTATGGAGCTGTTCCTGTATACGATGCGGCAGTCCATGGACATTACCTATACCGAGCGGGGAATCCGTTTCGCGGCTATCCTGACCTTGGCAAATATTATTTTTTTAAGTCTCCTGTTTACCGTCATTGACGCCGTTCGCCGTCGGTTCACGGTGGAGCGTCCCGTGCGGCGGATAGTGGACGGGGCGGAGAAGATAGCGCGGGGCGATTTTTCCGCACGCATCGAGCCGCTTCACGGCATCGCGGGCGAGGACGGCTTCGACGTCATTACCGACTGTTTTAACCGCATGGCGGAGGAGCTTTCCGGCGTGGAGACTTTGCGGTCGGACTTCATCGCCAACGTGTCCCACGAATTGAAAACGCCGCTGGCCGTCATGCAGAATTACGCGGTTTTGCTCCAAAGTCCCGGCCTGCCGGAGGAACAGCGGCTGGAGTACGCGAAGGCCATCACCGGGCAGTCCCGCCGCCTTGCGGACTTGATTACGAATATATTGAAGCTGAACCGGCTGGAAAATCAGCAGATTTATCCCGCCGCGAAACGGTATAACCTTGGCGAACAGCTTGCCGAGTGCCTGTTGAATTTTGAAAGCACATGGGAGAAAAAGAACATCGACATTGAAACAGACCTCGAAGAAGAAGTGTTCGTGGAGTCGGACGGTGAGCTTTTGTCTCTCGTCTGGAACAATCTGTTCTCCAATGCCCTGAAATTCACGGAAAACGGCGGCGCGGTGTCCGTGGCCCTGAAAACCGAGGGAGAGTTTGCCCTCGTTCGGGTGTCCGACACCGGCTGCGGCATCTCAAAGGAGACCGGCAAACACATTTTTGAAAAGTTCTATCAGGGCGACACCTCCCACGCCGCTCGGGGCAACGGCTTGGGACTTGCGCTGGTAAAACGGGTGGTTGACATCGTGGGCGGTGATATTTCCGTGGAGAGCGAGGTCGGGAAAGGAAGTACCTTTACCGTAAAGATCAGGAGGGCGGACAATGGAGACATTCAAAAAGATTCTTAAGGCAATACCGCACAAAGACCGCCAAGGAGCTTTGTACCCGTCTTGCTTGCATCTTTTCCGACGTATCTTACGAAAACTCCTTGAAATACGACAGGTATCCTATGGTCGTTTTCGTAATTCCGTCAAAAAATCTGCGGCGCAATACGGGCACAATCTCTGTGCGGTATTGCCTTAAAAAAATATTCTGTCTGCCCCCTCTCCCGACGATTTTTGCGGCCCTTTTCGGCTACGGATTTGTGATTGCGGTTGCGGCGCTCAAAATTCAAAATCCAATTCTGCGATACGCCTCCTATCTGGCCTCCGCATACGCGCTGACCGTTACATGCACGGGGCTTGTATACGTCAATACGGCAATCGGCGGCGTCAAAAAATTTATCTCCGAGCATACGCTGATGAAAAAGTTCCGCTCCACCGAAATGGGCGAAAAATACATGACCGATGTGCGTTTTCGGGCGGAAGTCTCGCTGTATCAGGGCCTTTTTATCAATCTTCTATATATCGTAACGAAGCTGGTGTCGGGCATCGTGTACCGCTCCGCATGGTTCGTCGCGCTGGCGGTCTACTACATACTGCTTGCCGTGATGCGCATTTTATTGGTACGGCGGCTGAACACCCGGGACGGGGCGGCGGAGCTGCGCCGTTACCGGCTGTGCGGAATTATGCTTTTGTTTATGAATCAGGCGCTTGCGGGAATTGTGATATTCATGGTACATCAAAATCGGGGGTTTGAATATCCGGGGCCGCTGATTTACGCCATGGCCGCTTATTCCTTTTACGCCGTCACGGTTGCAATTATCAATATCGTAAAGACCCGGCGGCATAAAAGTCCCGTCCTTTCGGCGGCAAAGGCCATCAACCTTGTGGCGGCGCTGGTGTCCGTTCTGTCGTTGGAAACCGCCATGCTGGCCCGGTTCGGCGGAGACGACGACCCGCTGTTCCGAAGAATAATGACCGGCGCGACCGGGGGCGGCGTCTGTACCGTCGTAATCGGTATGGCGATTTATATGATTTGGCGGGCTAACAAAAATCTGAAAAAACTCAAAATTAACAATTCTCAAACATAATTTGAACGTTTCGCAAACAATTATTTGTTATTTAATCATAATATTGAAAGGAGTAAACATCATGGAAGAAAAGAAAGAGACCTTCGCCTATACCTATTCCGCGAAGGAGCAGGAGGAAATCAAAAAAATCAGGGACAAATATGCGCCCCCGACAAAAGAGGAGACCTCCATGGAGCGGCTGCGCCGTCTGGACGGGAGCGCCTCAAAGGGAGCGGCGGTCGTATCGCTGATTGTCGGAATTATCGGCGCCCTGATTATGGGCGTGGGAATGTGCTGTGTGATGCTGCCCGGCTGGGAACGGTATTTCATTCCGGGCATAGCAGTTGGGGCCGTCGGCATTATCGGCGTAATCGCCGCATATCCGATTTATACCCGCATGGTAAAGCGCAAGAGGGAAAAGCTCGCCCCGGAGATCATGCGGCTCGCAGACGAGCTGATGAAGTGACGGGTCTATGAGGGTTTTATGTACAATTTAGTCTTGACTACCGCCCGCTTTATATCATATAATATATTATATATAATCATAATCAAAGAATAAAGGGGGCGGTAGGCCGTGGCCGGACTTTTGATAAAGCTTTTTGTGAAAAACAGCGAAAATACGGACGATCCGTCGGTGCGCCGGGGTTACGGCACCGTTCTGGCTCTGCTGGGCGTGGCCGTCAATATTCTGCTGTTCCTGGCCAAGCTGGCCGCGGGTCTGTTCAGCGGCAGCGTGGCCGCCGTGGCCGACGCCTTTAACAATTTGAGCGACGCCGGAACCAGCGTCGTCACCCTTGCGGGCTTCCGCCTCGGCGCGCAGGAGCCCGACCCCCATCACCCCTACGGCCACGGAAGGTATGAGTACATCTCGGGCCTGCTTGTGTCCGTGGCCGTGCTGCTCATGGGCGTGGAGCTGCTGCGCACGGGCGTTGAAAAGATAGCCCGTCCGTCCGCCACCGCCGCCGGGCCGGCGCTTTTGGCGGTGCTGGGAGCGGCCATTCTCCTCAAGCTCTATATGGCGGCCTATAACCGAAAGTACGGGCGGCTGCTCAACTCCACGGCCATGCGGGCCGCCGCCGCCGACAGTCTCAGCGACTGCGCCGCCACGGGGGCGGTGCTGCTTTCGGCCTTGGCTAACCGCTTTTTCGGCGTGGACGTGGACGGCTGGGCGGGCGCGGTTGTGGCGGTCTTTATAATCCGCACCGGCATACTTTCTTTGAAGGAGACCGTTGACCCGCTGCTGGGCCGGGCGCCGGACGGGGCCATGGTGGCGAAGGTGTACGAAATAGTTAAGTCTCACCCCGAGGCTCTTGGAATCCACGACCTGATAGTTCACGACTACGGCCCGGGCAGGCTCATGCTCACCCTTCATGTGGAGGTGGACGGCAGTCTGGGCGTGTACGAGCTGCACGACGTTGTCGATACCATGGAGCGGGAGCTGGCCGTGGCGCTGGGCTGTACGGCCACCATACACATGGATCCCGCCTCACGGGACGCGGTGCCGGGCCGCACCCTCCGTGGCGAGATAACCCGCCTCCTCCGTCAGAGAGTGGACAGCCGCGTCAGCATTCACGACCTGCGGGTGGACGCGGACAACGCCGTAATCAGCTTTGACACCGTGGTTCCTCCCGACCTCAGTCATAAGAGCGGCGAGCTGCGGGAGGAGATACGCGGCATAGTGGAGAATGCCTTCCCCGGCTGTAAGGCCGAGACCGCCATAGATATAGAGCTCGGCGTCGGTGAATAATAAAGGCAATACCGCACAAAGACCGCTTTAGGGCTTTGTACCCATCTTGCTTGTATCTTTTCCGACGTTTCTTACGAAAACTCCTTGAAATACGACAGTATTCCGGCGTCGTTTTCGTAATTCCGTCAAAAAATCTACGGCGCAATATGGGCACAATCTTTGTGCGGTATTGCCTAAAAATTTTTCAAAAAACACTTTACAACCGGAAAAATATGTGTTATACTGAAAGTGCCACATTTCACAATATTTAAATTGCTGTGTACATTGTCAATCATATATTGTCATGTATATTTTCTTATTTTTTGTTGTACCCTTGGTGTGTGTTTTTTCTGTGGAAAAAACGCACGCTTCGGTGTCATTCTTGGTGTACAGCAAAGTAGTAAATATACGTGCATAGCAATTAAGAATGTGATGTGTGGCAACATTAAGCCGGGCTGCGTTTTTCGTGCGCGGCTAATGGTTTTATGGCCGCGCATTTTTTAATGGGCGGTTTCCGGGGTAAAGCGGGGCGCGACGACTACGAAACGGGTCTCCCCGGCGTGCCGAAAAAAATTATTTTTATTAAGGAGGACGAACAGATGTACAAAATCAAAAAGTGTCTCGCCGTGCTGGTATGCATGGCAATGGTAATGGCAGTTATGCCGGGTGTAGCGTTGGCGGGTGAGTTGAAGGAGGAATCTGATGCTTATACCGCCGACGGTTTTGGGTACAGAATTGCACATGGCGACGGTGATTATTTTGACCGCGATTGTTGCATTATTACGGATTATAACGGTAGTAACAGCAGAATTTCCGTTCCCTCAGAAATCGAGGGCCTACCCGTGACTATTATTGGTAGTGCGGCCTTTGACCGCGACTGTATTACCAGCATCACAATACCGGCCAGTGTGGAAGAGCTTTGGGAATGGCCTTTTACAGGGTGTACAAATCTTCAGGAAATAATCGTCGATCCCAATAATAAGCGTTATAAGAGCATTGACGGAGTATTATTTTTTATTTATGAAGAGGGAGGAATGTCATTAGAATATTACCCCAGAGGGAATACACGGACAAGCTATGTTATCCCCTATGGAGTGAAATCCATTATCGAAATGTATAACGAATACCTTACCAGCATCACTATTCCCGACAGTGTTGAGACCATCTGGGGTATGTATTGCCCTAATTTAACTGATTTGTACTATACCGGCAGTGAAGAGGACTGGGAAAAAATTGAGAGTATGGATAAGTTTGCTTTTCCGAAAATGATTAGCAACGCCACAATCCACTACAACTCCCCAATGCCGGAAACAGCACCGCTCGTACCGGAAATAAAGGTCACGGTCAACGGCAGTAAAATAGATTTTGACGTGCCGCCCACGGCCATCGACGGCACTACCATGCTGCCCGTCAGACTTGCGTTGGAACCACTTGGCGCGGAGTTCGTGTGGAACGGCGAAAATAACACCGTCACAATAACCGCCAAGGGCAAGACCATAGTCCTAACCATCGGCAGCGCCACGGCGCTCGTTGACGGCATTGAAAAGCTTATGGCTCAGCCCGCCATGGCGACGGACGGCCGGACGCTCATACCTATCCGCTTTGTTTCGGAGGAGCTCGGCTACGACGTCCAGTGGGACGGTGATACATACACGGTAATCATAAACGGCTGACAGCCGCACAGCAAAGGCTCCGGAGAGCGCTCTCCGGGGCTTTTGCTGTGTAATTAGGAATTAGGAATTAGGAATTAGGAATGAGGAATTAGGAATGAGGAATTAGGAATGAGGAATACTGACGGTACAGCTGCGGCGTTTTGCGTGTTTGTACCACAAATGTAGCCTGTACTCCGTAGGGGAGCGCATTGCGCTCCCGCCATAAAACGTTTACGATAGCAACGATAAACGAAATTACAAAAATTCCTTGCTCCGTCTTACAGTAACAATGACAAAATACCGGTAGGGTGCGACGACTACGAGATGAGTCTCCTCGGCGCGCCGCATGTCGGTATTACTTTGCCATACATTTGCCGTAACCTTGATATTGTAGGGGCGCCCATCGGGCGTCCGCCATAAAACGTTTACGATGGCAACGATAAACGAAATTACAAATCAAAATTCTCTGCTCCGTCTTACGGTAACAATGACAAATTAACCGTGAATTGCACGGCGGCGCGCCGAGGTCGTCGCGCCCTACCGATATTACTTTGCCATACCTTTGCCGTAACCTTGATATTGTAGGGGCGCCCATCGGGCGTCCGCCATAAAACGTTTACGATGGCAACGATAAACGAAATTACAAATCAAAATTCTCTGCTCCGTCTTACGGTAACAATGACAAATTAACCGTGAATTGCACGGCGGCGCGCCGAGGTCGTCGCGCCCTACCGATAGTTTTGTTGTTTTTGCCGTAATACTAATCCCTGATAAAAACAACACATAGATTTTCGAGGATGATTTGTGCAGGACGAGGCGGACGACGCGGACGGGCTGTCGCCCGTCAAGGAGGACAACAATGCCCTGCGCAAATCACACCGAAAAGATTTGGTGCTTTTTATCAGGGATTAGTATTATACCGTGCAAAAAAAATTTTGATTTACGATTTCGTTTATCATTCCCGCCGTAAACGTTTGATGGCGGACGCCCGATGGTCGCCCCTACGGAATCAAGGTTACGTTTCCTGTACAGTATTATATTAACAATAACAGGCAAAAGCCTTTCCCGCATTGAAGGAAAGGCTTTTTTCATATTATGTTCTTCAGCAACTGAAGCTCTGCTCGGTGCGGTTGATTATCTCGTCCTGAAGGGCCTTACTGAGGTTGCGGAAGTGGTCGCTGTAGCCCGCCACGCGGACGATGAGATCCTTGTATTCCTCGGGGTGGGCCTGTGCGTCCAGAAGAGTGGCCCGGTCGATAACGTTGAACTGGATGTGGTGGCCGTCCATGGCGAAGTATGAGCGAATGAGAGCTGCCATGTTCTCCAGACCCTGCTGACCCTCCACCACCTTGGGGGTGAACTTCTGATTGAGAAGGGTGCCGCCGGTCTTGAGGTGATCCATCTTGGCGCAGGAGTTGATAACGGCGGTGGGGCCGTGGCGGTCGGCGCCCTTTTCGGGAGAAATTCCCTCGGAAACGGGCTTCCCGGCCAGACGGCCGTTAGGCAGAGCGCCGCAGACCTCGCCGAAATAGACGTGGCAGGTGGTGGGCAGCATATCTATCCGATAGGTGCCGCCCTTGACGGTGGGCCGACCCGTTACCGCCTCATAGTAGGCGTTGAAAACGTCCTTCATTACGGCGTCGGCGTAGTCGTCGTCGTTGCCGTACTTGGGCGAGTGGTTGGCCACCTTGTTGTAAATGTCCTCGTGACCCTCAAAGTTGGCGTCTATGGCCTCCTTGAGCTGGGCCATGGTGAAGTTGTGATTGTCGAACACGTTGTACTTGATGGCGCTGAGACTGTCGGTTATGGTGCCTATGCCCACGCCCTGAATATAGTTGGTGTTGTATCTCGCGCCGCCGCAGTTGTAGTCGGTGCATTTTTCGATGCAGTCGTCCATGATGACGCTGAGGAAGGGCACGGGCATATACTCGGCGTAAATTTTTTCAATAATGTTGTTGCCCTTTATTTTGACGTCGATGAAGTAGTTCATCTGGCGCTCAAAGGCGTCCCAAAGCTCCTCATAGCTCTTGTAGTCCTCGGCGTTGCCGGTGGCAAGGCCTATCTGCTTGCCGGTGTATTTGTCAAAGCCGTTGTTGAGGGTAATCTCCAACACCTTGGGGGTGTTGAAATAGCCGGTGAGCACGTAGCTCTCCTTGCCCAGACAGCCGGTCTCCACACAGCCGGTGGCGCTGCCGCAGCGGGCGTCCTCTATGGACTTACCGGCGTTGAGCAGCTCCTGAATTATGGCCTCGGTGTTGTAGAATGCGGGCTGGCCCCAGCCCTTGCGGCTTATTTCGCAGGCTCGGAGCAGGAACTCCTTGGGGGTCTTGCGGGAAATTTGAACGTTGCTGGAGGGCTGGAGAAGCTTCATCTCGTCCATGGTGTCAAGGATGATGTAGCTCACGGGGTTTACGCCGTCCTTGCCGTCGGGAGTTATGCCGCCGGTGTTCAGGTTGGCGAAGTCGGTATAGGTGCCGCTCTCCTTAAGGGTGATGCCAACCTTGGGGGGAGCGGGCTGGTTGTTGAACTTTATCCACAGGCACTCCATCAGCTCACGGGCCTTGTCGTAGTCCAGAATGCCGTCCTCGACGTCCTTCTTATAGAAGGGGTAGGTGTGCTGATCCAGTCGTCCGGGAGTGAAAGCGTCCCAGGGATTTACCTCGCTGGTGACGCCGATGTGGACGAACCAGTACATCTGGAGGGCCTGATGGAAGGTGCGGGGGGTGAACTCCGGCACGACGGCGCAGTTTTCGCTTATGAGCAGGAGGTCGGCCTTCTTTTGGGGGTCGGTCTCCTTTTCCGCCAGCTCTTTGGCGTAGGCGCTGTAACGGCGGCCGTAGGTGATTATGGCGTCGCAGGCGATGTCCATGGCCTCCAGCTCCGCCCGCTTGTCATAGGCCTTGAGGTCGTTGGTGAAGTCCAGCTCCGCCAGCTTGCGGGCTATGTCCTTCTTGTAGTCGCTGAAACCCTTGTGATAAAAGCCGTTTCCGCCGCCGGTGTGTCCGGGACCCCGCTGCTCCATGAACTCGGTGAACATTCCCGCCGCGTAGCAGTCCTTCCAGTTTTGGTCCACGGAGCGCATGATCTTTTCACGGATGCTCCGGTGCTCCCAGTAGGGGATTATCTCCTCGGCGTGGATGCGGCGGGTCTCCTCGTCCACGGTAAAGTTGATGAGGTCGCGGTCGTTCATGACCTGCAAATCCTCCATTGTGTGGCAGCACAGCTCCGGAAAGGTGGGGGCGCACTGGGGGCCGGTGCCCTTTTCGCCCACGATGAGCTCGCCGTCGTTTATGCAAAGGGTGCGGTTCTCCATATAGGTTCTGAAAGCCAGTGCCCGCAGCACCGGGGTGTCCACGCTGCCCTCGTATTTTTTGTATGCCTGAGTGAACCAGTAGGCCCGCTCGGTGGAAATGTGAGGCTGAGTTGAAACGCTCTGCTCACGAAGCTTTTTTGTTCTCTCGGTGTAACCGCGCATGATGATCTCTCCTCCAATACTAATTCCCTATTTTTACGCTGTGACCGGCCTTTTCAAAGCGCCCCTTCAGCTCCTCCAGCCACTCCGCCGTCGGAGCGGTGAAGCTGCCGGCGTCCCGGTTCAGCTTTTTGTACTTGAAGTTGCCCGTGTTGTGATAGGGAAGCAGACTCACGTGGTCAGGCCTGATTTCGTCGGCCAGCTTGAGAAGGGCGTCCGTCTCCCCGCCGCCGCAGTTCGCCCCGCCGATGAGGGGCAGCCGCAGCCATATATTCGCCCCGCCCTCCTTGAGAAGGCGGAGATTTTGCAATATCACTCCGTTGTCGGCACCGGTGAGCTTTTTGTGGAGAACCGGATCGACACATTTTATGTCGTACAGATAAACGCTTGTGTACGGCATTGTGGCGATGAGGTCGTCGGGCTCACAGTAGCCGCAGGTGTCGACGGCGGTATGTATTCCCCACTGACGGCATTCTCTGAGCAGAGAGAGCAGCTCCTTCGGAGCGCTCATGCACTCCCCTCCGGAGAAGGTCACTCCGCCGCCGCTTTCGGCGTAGAAGGTCTTGTCTCTAAGTACCGTGTCCATGACCTGACTCACGGTGTATTCCCTGCCCGCCACGTCCCGTGCGCAGTTAATGCACTCGTCGGCGCAGAGACCGCAGCCGGTACACCTTTTCGCGTCGGTGAAGAGGGTGCCGTTTCCCACGGTAATGGCCTGAACCGGACAGTTGGACACGCACTTGCCGCAGAGAACGCAGCGTTCGCTGTTGTGCAGCACCTCCGGCCCGAAGCGCTGGCTTTCGGGATTGTGGCACCAGCGGCACCGGAGGGGGCAGCCCTTGAAGAACACCGTCGTCCTTATCCCCGGCCCGTCGTGGGTGGAAAATCGCTGTATGTTAAATAAGAACATCTGAATTACTCCTATCTTTATAATAATACTCCTTTTAAATTCTCTTGTCAATATTTTTTGGGAAAATTTGTTGGTAAAAAAATTGAACGTCCCCCTCTGTTGCGACAGACAATCCCAATTTTTTTTGTATATAATTTTAATTGGTGATGGAAATGCCTGTGGTCTACATCGACGTGCTTTTCGGGGTGAACCTGTTCATCAACTACATACTGCTGCGGACGGTGGGACTGACCGCCGGCAACCGTCCCCGCCGGTGGAGGACGGCGCTGGGCGCCGCTCTCGGGTCGGCCTATGCCGTCGCCGTGTTTTTTCCAAATCTTGGCGTGATCTATTCCCTGACCTTTAAGCTTCTGGCCTCGGGACTGATGGTGGCCGTGGCCTTTCCGATTTACGGAGTGCGGGATTTTTTCCGTCTGACGGGGCTGCTCTACCTGATCTCCGCGGTATTCGGCGGGCTGGCCTTCGCTCTGTTTTTCCTGACGGACTGGGGAGCGAGGCTGGGGGCGGTGTACAGCAACGGCGTGGTCTATCTGGACATTCCCGTGGCGGCTCTTTTTCTGGGAGCGCTGGCCTTTTACGGACTGACGGGACTGACCCGCGCCGTCATACGTATCCGCCGCCGCAACGGCTGCCGCCACAAGCTGGTGGTGGAGCTGGACGGCCGACGGGCGGAGCTGACCGCTCTGGTTGATACCGGCAACGTCCTTGTGGACCCCATAACTCACGCTCCGGTCATTGTGGCCGAGCTGGAGGCCTTGAAGGAGCTTTTTGACTACTCCGTCCGGGTGAGCCTTGGCTCCGACGACCTTCAGGAGGGGCTGGGCCTTATGGCTCAGCGGGGCCTGAAAGCCCGGCTCATACCCTTCAGCTCCGTGGGGGAGAGGGAGGGCATGATGGTGGGCTTTGTGCCCGATAAGGCTTCGGTGTGCCGGGGCGGCAGCCTGCTGCCCATGAAAAACTGCGTTGTTGGCGTCTATCCTCATTCGCTTTCGCCGGACAAGAGCTATGACGCCCTTTATAATCCAAATTAAATGTCCGAGGAGGTGAAGCCCTGTGGCTTCAATCAAATTTTTCAGATCAATTTTCCCACGAATTGTCCTTGACCGCGGGGAGGTAAATTACATCGGCAACAACGAATATCTCCCGCCACCTCTGTCCCCCGACGAGGAGGCGGAGTGTATCGCCAATATTGACGATGTGAAGTGCCGCAACACCCTTATTGAGCGAAATCTCCGGCTTGTGGTGTACATAGCCCGCCGCTTCGACAACACCGGCATCTGTCCCGACGACCTGATCTCCATCGGCACCATCGGCCTTATCAAGGCCATCAACACCTTCAAGGCCGACAAAAACATAAAGCTGGCCACCTACGCCAGCCGATGTATCGAGAACGAGATTTTGATGTACCTTCGCAAAAACAGCAACAGCAAGATACTCGTTTCGTTTGACGAGCCTCTTAACGTGGATTGGGACGGCAACGAGCTGCTTTTGGGGGATATACTGGGCTCTGACAGCGACAGCGTGGATAAGCACATCGAGGACGAGGTGGACTATCAGCTCCTCCATCAGGCCATGGACAGACTGAGCAAGCGGGAAAAGAAGATAGTGGAGCTGCGCTACGGTCTCGGCGGACGGAAGGAACTGACCCAGAAGGAGGTGGCCGACCTGCTGGGCATCAGCCAGAGCTACATATCCCGCCTTGAAAAGAAGATAATCGCGAGACTGAAGAAGGATATGATAAAGTATATGTGAAAAATTAGGAATGAGGAAATATAATACTAATCCCAAATAAAAAAGCGTCTAATAAGGCCTTCCCCTTTGAGGGGACAGACATGGTCTGACGGTGAACCGCATTAAGTTAACAATGACAAGGACAAAGCCTTCTCCTTGAGGAGAAGGTGGCACGAAGTGCCGGATGAGGTGTAGCCGCCGAAGGCGGCGTTAGTTTTACCGAGAGTGTTTTACAACAGACGCTTCGCGTCCTACACCTCATCAGTCGGCTTCGCCGACAGCTTCCCCTCGAGGGGAAGCCTTTTTTATATACCTGTGCGGTTTTACGGTAAATATGGTGAATGGTTTTCCACAGAGTTTTCCACAGTTTTTCCACAAGGTTTTCCACATGGGTTTTGCCCGCTGTTATGGGGAAAACTGCCGCACCTGTGGAAAAGTCGCCTCCCTAATACTAAGTATCATTATCTCTATCCTTTTCTGTATCAGTAAGAGTATCATTATCATTATCTTTATCTGTATCAGCCATTTTTGCCATTTTGCTATATGGCAAAAATAGCATTTGCCATTGGGGCTGTAAAAAACTCGCTCTGTAACATGGAGGCACGGGGGCCGGTCGAAAAAATCGTGCAGAACGGACGAAAATCAGCTCTCGCAGGCGGCGCCGCGAAGCGG
>CANRJP010000065.1 GCA_947630975.1 uncultured Clostridia bacterium | reverse complement strand
AGCTTGGCGAGCATATTACCGGCCGTTCCCGGAGCATTACCGGCAGCGGAACCGAGGTGCTGCGCCATTTTGTGCCTATTGAACAGGACGGAAAAGTGGCGGCGCTGCTGTACGGGGTCACCGTTCTCTCCGAGCTGCCCCAATCTTTGAACATAGACAACATATATAACGCCAGCGCCAGCATATACATAATCGATAGGGCCAGCGGCGACTTTATCATGGACACGCGGCATGACGAGCTTGCCAACATCGGGAATATGACGCCCCGACGCATAAAGCTTGGCGGCACATGGGAAAAAACGGTCGACTCCATACTCTCCGGCGGCACCGGCTACAGCCTGCTCGAATCCGGAAACAAGGGAGAGTGGCTTTACCTTTACTACGCTCCCTCGGACGTGAACAACTGGGAGATCGCCGTTTCGGTGCCCCAGAAGGAGGCCCTCGCCAATCTTTACGACGTGCAGAAGGTTCTGCTCGCCGTGGCCGCCCTCATCGCCGCCGCCGTGGCCGCCTACTATCTGTGGGTGCTGGGCAATTCGCGCAAGGCCATGGACATCGCCGTCGAACAGGCCGTCCTTTCGGAAAGGCTCAAAAAGGCCGAGGCCGCCGAGCGGGCCAAGACCATGTTCCTCTCGAATATGTCCCACGACATACGGACGCCCATGAACGCCATCGTGGGTTTCACCACGCTGGCCCGCAGCAATATCGACAACAAGGAAAGGGTGGATAATTACCTCGCCAAAATACTGTCCTCCAGCGAGCATCTGCTGAGCCTTATCAACGATGTGCTGGACATGAGCCGCATCGAGAGCGGAAAGCTCCACATTGAGGAAAAGGAGTGCAATATCTCCGACATCTTCCGGGATATGCGCAATATAATCCAATCCCAGATGCAGACCAAAAATCTGAGCTTTTTCATGGACTCCATAGACGTGGTAAACGAGGACATTTACTGCGACAAGCTGCACCTCAATCAGGTGCTTCTCAATATACTCAGCAACGCCATCAAATTCACTCCCGCCGGCGGCTCCGTATCCCTGACCATAAGACAGGGACGCTCCGCGCCCAAGGGCTACGGCTCCTATGAAATCAGGATAAAGGACACCGGCATCGGTATGTCGCCCGAGTTTCTGGAAAAGGTCTTTGAGCCCTTTGAACGGGAGCGCACCTCTACCGTCAGCGGCATACAGGGCACGGGCTTGGGGCTGCCCATCGCCAAAAACATCGTGGACGCCATGGGCGGCCTGATCAAGGTGGAGAGCGAAAAGGGCAAGGGAACCGAGTTCATAATCGACCTCCAGTTCCGCCTTGCGGATCACCCGAGACAAATCGACATCGTCAGCGAGTTCGAGGGCCGGCGGGCCCTTGTGGTGGACGACAGTTACGATACCTGCGACAGCGTTTCAAAAATGCTCATGCGCATCGGTCTCCGCGCCGAGTGGACTCTACACGGCCGCGAGGCGGTTCTTCGGGCCAAACAGGCCGTGGAGATGGAGGACGAATTCGGAATGTTTGTCGTGGATTGGTCCCTGCCCGACTTAAGCGGCATCGAGGTGGTGCGCCGTCTAAGGGCCGCGGTGGGCGATAAGGTGCCCATCATAATCCTGACCGCCTATGACTGGAGCTCCTTTGAGGACGAGGCCAGAGAGGCCGGCGTGACGGCCTTTTGCAGCAAGCCTTTGTTCATTTCCGAGCTCAGAGATACCCTTGTGGATGTGGTTGCCGCCTCCGGTAAGGAGACGGCGCCGACGGCGCCGCGGGTGTCCGAGGATGTCAGGGGTAAGCGCATCCTTTTGGTGGAGGACAACGAGCTCAACCGGGAGATAGCCGAGGAGCTTCTGACCGAGAGCGGCTTTGCCGTGGAGTCCGCCTGCGACGGCTCCGAGGCAGTGAAAAAGGTCGCCGCTTCGGCGCCGGGTTATTACGAGCTGATACTCATGGACATACAGATGCCGGTGATGGACGGCTACGCCGCCGCCAGAGCCATTCGGGCACTTGACGATCCGGCTCTGTCCACGGTACCCATTCTCGCCATGACGGCCAACGCTTTTGACGAGGACAGAAAAAAGGCTCTGGAAAGCGGCATGAACGGCCACATTTCCAAGCCGGTCAACGTCAGGGCTCTTATGGAGGCCATACAGAACATACTTAAGGAATAAGCCAAACGGGGAGGCAAGTATATGACGGCAGCCGAGGTGCAGGTCATAATACCTGTATATAAAGCAGAAAAAGGACTGAGGCGCTGCCTTGACAGCCTGAAGACCCAAACCTTTACGAATTGGGAGGCTCTGATGGTGGACGACGCCTCGCCCGACGGCAGTCTTGATATAATGCGGGAATACGCCCGCTCGGACCCGCGCTTCGTCTGCATCGAGCGCAAGACCAATTCCGGCGCCTCCGGCGCACGGAATACCGCCCTCGAAAGACTGACGGCGGAATACGTTACCTTTCTGGACTCCGACGACTATTGGGAGCCGGATATGCTGGAAACCATGGTTGGCCGAGCCCGCAAGACGGGCTGCGACGTGGTACAGTGCCGCTATGTGTTCGATTTTCCCGGCGGGAAGTCGTTCACTCCCAGAGGGGTTTTCCCCGGCGACGCCGAGTTCCGGGGCAAGGAGCTGAAAAAGGTTTACTTAAAAATGATGACGGGCATCAAAATGAACCACGTGTGCATGAAGCTCGTCAAAAAATCCGTCGTCGGCGGCCTTAAGTTCGATACGGGGCTGAAGACGGCGGAGGATCTGAAATTTTCCATAGGCGTTTTCAAAAACGCCGAAAGCTTCTGCTTTATAGACAAAGTGCTTTACCACTATGTGCGCGGCGAGACCTCTTTGACCGGCAGCGGCTTGAGCGTCGGAGAAAAGCTGGCCGCCAACCGCAGTGTTTCGCGGGATCTGGCCGCCGCTTTGGCCGGCTGGGGGATAGATACCCCGTTTTACAGGGCGCTGGCCCATATGAGACCGTATATTATAATCTTTTCCAAAGTCCTTCGCGTGACTCAGGAAAAGCTGCTGCGAAGGGAGTGATTTTATGCAGAACGGACTTAAGGTGCGCAACCCCCGCAACGAGTGCAGATATGAGCTTTTCTGCAACGCGGTGGTGCTGCTGGTGCTGCTGATTTTGGCTTTCATAATCAGGTCGGACAGTGCGTCCATAGGCCGCCGCTCGGTGGCGGTGCTGTACATAGCCGACTGCGGAGGCATGATGATATTCATGTACCTGCTGGAAAAGTATATGCTGGTAGTCTCCGGACTGTATGAGAAATTCATTATGACGGCTCTGGCCGCTCTTTACACCTTCATGGTGCTGGGCGTCATAAACCTTATTTTCTTCATGTCCCCGGATCAGTTTCTGGCGGATCTGGCGCTCATGTTCATCAAAATAGGAGCCGTCTTCGCCTCCGATGTGGTGCTTATGAAGTACTTCGACGACGAGACCAAGTTCAAAAAGCCCAGTCTGCTGATAATCGACTCCGGAGAAAAGAATTTTCCCCGGATGAAAAAGATAAAGTACGGCGTCCTCAACAATTACGACGCCTGGTACGAGGATGTGGAGGGCATGAGCACCGAAGAGCTGGAGAGCTATATCAAGGACAATTTCCCTCTCTTTGACGCCATCTGCATATTCACCGACCTTGTGGATAAGGATTACGACACGGCGGTGGGCACGGCTTCCGAGCTGAACAAGGATCTGTTCATCGTGCCGAAGATAATCGACGCGGGCAGGACGAACGCCCGGATAGTGCTCTTTGACGACATACTGACTTTGTATATGCCGAAAAAATCCCTGAACAAAGTGGATCTGTTCCTGAAACGCGTAGCGGACGTCGTTATCGCCGCCGTTGGTCTGGCGATAGCGGCCATACCCATGGCGCTGATAGCCCTCGCCATCAAAATAACCTCCCCCGGCCCCGTATTTTACAAGCAGGTGCGGCTGACGCGGCACAAGAAGGAGTTCGAGATATACAAGTTCCGAACCATGATTCCCGACGCCGAAAAGCTCAGCGGCCCAAAGTTCGCCGAGAAGGACGACCCCCGCATCACTCCCATAGGCAGGCTGCTGCGAGCCTGTCGGCTTGATGAGCTGCCCCAGATAATCAATATCCTCAAGGGCGATATGAGCGTTGTGGGCCCAAGGCCCGAGCGCCCGGTGTTCGTGGAGCAGTTTGAAAACGAGATAGAATACTACGACTACCGCTTCGAGGTAAAGGCGGGTCTCACGGGCCTGTCCCACGTGTACGGGCGCTATTCCACGTACATATACGACAGAACCTATTATGACCTGTTCTATATAACCCATTACTCTCTGTTTTTGGATTTTAAAATAATCCTTCTCACCACAAAGACCATGTTCCTCAAGGCCGCGTCCGAGGGCGAGGATGATTTTAAGAAAAAAACCGTGGCAAAAGCCGCAAAGGAGGAAGTTAAGCAATGAAGAAGATGAAAGGGGTCAGAAACCTCAAAAGAGTCATCTACAAGGGCCGTGCCACAAAGTTTCGCGGCTTTATCGCGCTGATGACCGTTGTAGGCTTGATTTCGTCCCTGGGGTATTTTCTGTACTACGCCTATAACGGCTATGCCGCGGCGAAGGCCGACGTTGTGCTGAACTATCCCGAGATTGCCCAGTCCAGACGGCCGGACGGCAGCCGCTTCACCTACTACGATCTGATAAGCGACGAGAATATTGCCGCCGCCCTTGACATCATGAACAGCAACGACAAGTACAAGAATTTTACCGTTTCCGATTTGAGAAACAGCTTCGATATTTCCAGCTATCTGGAAAATTCCGCCGGGGATACCGTGTCCACGGTCCGCAGCGAGGGTAACGACTTTAGCTATGTGGCCAACGAGTACCGCATAACCTTCACCCAGCCCCACGATTACAAGAACAAAAACTTTATCCGCAAGTTCATCGGCAAGGATTACAGCCGGGACTTCCTCCGGGCCCTCCTCGAGGTGAACCGTGTCCGTCTGGCCGAGGAACAGGGCGGTATCGACGGCTTTAAGAATCTGACCGAAATCAAGGGCGCCGACAACTATGACTACAGCGAGAAGCTTCGGGTATACAGGACGAAGATAAAGACCATAGCTCTTTATCTGGATTACCTCAACCGCCGGTCCCCAGACTTTGTATCATTTGACAATTACACGCTGAAGGATTTGCAGGGCAAGTATGAGTTCCTCATCTCCAACAGGATCGACGGTATCTCCGATTTTATCAAGTCCTCCGGCATCTCCAAGGACGTGGATCAGGCTTCGAACAAGCTTAACGTAAACATAGAGAATTACTCTCTGAGGTGCAACAAACACTCCGACCGGTCGCAGATAAATCAGTTCGCCATGACCAACTACGACCAGACCTTCACCGAGAACCTGATCAATGTCATTCAAAACAAAACCTACGGCCTCTATCAGGCCCGTCCGAAGACGGCCTTCGACACGGTGGTGGATCAAAAGCATAACGCCGACACCAATCTTGCCGAGTACAGCGCCATGGTCAGCCAGTTCCAGACGGAGCTCCAGACCTACGCCGCCGTCGAGCAGACTCCCGACGAGACAGGTCGGCTCAACGAAAAATGCGAGGAGCTCATAGACGAGTTCGAGGACGAGTACAAGGAGCTTACGCGAACCGCCCGGGTGGTCGTTGAGGAATATTTCAACAGCGTCAACGAGGAATACCTCACCGCCAACATATCCAGAATGAACCTCATCACTCCCTCCCTTCTCGTAAGACTGGGTCTGGTGTTCGCTTTGGGGGCGGTACTGGCCTTCATCGCCGCCGTGTTCATCAGCTCCGTATCCGACAGCCGGAAGCTGAGACGCAAGAAGAAGCTCATCGACGATATAAAAGAAACTACCGTGAGAGAGGAGGCGTAAGAAATGGGACTTATTGAACTGGGATTTCTCAATATAAGCGACATGGTGAAAATCGTCCGCAAGCATTTCCTTCAGATTTTGGCCATTTCTATCGCCGTGGCTCTGTTGGGCGTGCTTGTCGCGTCGCTGATACAGACTTACACCTGTACGCTGGGCTTTAAGTTCAACAACGAGGAGGCCGTCGACGGGCTGGCCCCCGACGGCACAAGCAAGCTGGATCCCTACGAGATACAGAACCCCGTGGTAATTCAGGCCGCCCTGAAGGACATGGGCCTCAACAGCAATACCGAGGCGGTAAAGGGCATAAGGCAGAACATCGCCATCAATAAGGTGCTGACCGCCCTTGATCAGGAGGTTTCCGAGTCCGCCGCCATGCTGGGCGAAAAGTACGACGTGACCGCCACCGAGTACGAGATGAAGCTCACATACAAGGCTTCGCTGGGCGACGATTTCGGCGCACGTATGTTCAGCAACATCGTCAACGAGTACGACGAGTTCCTTCTCTCCAAATATTACAACAAGAGAAATGTGGAGGATTTCGCCAAGGTAATAGAGGACGTTGACGCGGAGTATATCGTCATAGCCGACAAGCTCAGCAACAGTCTGGATTCCATAATCGATAACATGGATCGCCTTGCCGAGGATTATCCGGACTACCGCTCCGGCAAGACCGGCTACACCTTTGCCGAGCTGTCCAATATGTACCAGGATCTCCGCGACATTCAGTACGCCAAGTATTACGGCAATATTCGGGCCGGCAATCTGGCCAAGGATAGGGAAATGGTAATCAAGAGCTACCGCGCCCGGGTAAACGAGCTTTGGGATCAGTGGAACGTGGACTACCCCATTTCCGAAAACTACCGCAAAGAGATAACCACCTTCTACGACTCCTACAAGTCCGCCGGACTTTACCGTCAGGCCGAGCAGGTACAGAGGAACACCGACTCCTCCAACAACCGCGATCAGGACGTTATCGAGGATAAGGATCTTGAGGATTACACCAACACATACGACGACATTATCCTCAGCTATACCAATTACGCCAGCAGCGCCTCCGACGCCGTCCGCGATATAGACAACTTCAACATGATAATCGACTCCTATGTGAACGACACCGTGCCGCAGGACGTAAAGACCGCCCTTATCGCCAAGAACGAGGGCATACTCAAGGAGATAATCGACCTGTCCAAGGAGTACAGCACCATCGCCAACACCACCATGGACGAGTTCTATGACTCCAAGGTCAACACCGACCTCCAGTACCTCATCCTTCCCGAGGTCAAGGCCGACATTCCCATCTCTCTGGTGGCCGTGTTCCTGTTCATACTGGCCATGGGCATCGCTATAGTGGCCGTCGTCATAGCCGAGATAACCCGCCGTCTTGCCGCCAAAAGAGCCGCGCTTGCCGGCGAAGATGAGCAGATGGGCGAGAGCGGCGAGGTTGACGAGACACATCACCTCCTCTACGAGCAGTACCACAAGGGCTTCAGCGAGTTCTTCCTGGTATATCAGAACATGATACCCTGCCGCCCCGGCGACGAGCCTCACAGCGAGGCCTTTATCCGGTGGCAGAGCCCCACTTTGGGCCTTGTTTCGCCCGGTAAGATCTTTGAGTGCGTGGGCGACTTCGGCATTTACCGCCAGTTGAACGACTGGATAATCAAGAGCGTCTGCGAGGATCTGGCCACGCTGAGAAAGCAGCACAAGCCCATGCCCGTGGTACATATCAACTGCCCATATTCTCAGGTCAACGACTTTGCCCTCAACGATATAATACTTAAGCACATTACCGACAATGATATTCCCGCAAAGAATATCTGCCTCGAGCTTACCGGCAAGGACATTGCCGAGTCTCTGGACGACATCATGCTTCTGGACGAGATGGGCATCGGCATCTGTATCGACCGGTTCGAGAACTCCAACGAGGAGCAGGAGATAATCAATGTCGTAAAGCCCGGCTACATAAAGATGAGCTTGGACATTTTGAACTCCGATATGTACGCCACCTCCGACGAGGACGTGGTGGAGGCCACCATGAATATGCTCGGTTACTTCTCGAATATTATCGACAAGTGCCACAAGAACGGCATCAAGACCTGTATCTGCGGCATAGAGAAGCGGTCTCAGGACAACATCGTCGCCAAGACCGGCTTCGACTACAAGCAGGGCTACTTCTACGGCAAGCCCGAAAAATTAAACGGTTAAAGGAGAGAACGGCGTGAGGATATTCCTGAACATCATCAAGTGGTTTCTCATCGTTGTCTGCGCTCTGATCCTTATCGCGGTCACAGTCCTCTCGATCAACGGCAGGATGAACGACAAGGTCCGGCTGACGGAATATACCTTCAGCCATCCGGAAATACCCCGGAGCTTTGACGGATACAGGATAATGGTCATATCGGACCTCCACAACGCCCCGTTTTCAGACCAGATAATCGAATATATAAGGAACGAGGAGCCGGACCTTGTGGTCTTTACCGGCGACATGGTTCAGCTCCCCTACTACAACGTTGAAGAGGCCTCGAAGATAACCAAGGCCGCCCGAAGCAGCGCCGTTCTTTACGCCATATCCGGCAATCACGAGAGCCAGAACGAGTGCTATGAGGATATAATGGGCCGGCTTTGGGGCGACGGGGCTCCGCCGCTGGAAAACGACAGCGTCGAGATCGAAAAGGACGGCGAGTCGATCCTGTTGGTGGGCGCCAGGGATCCCAAGTCCGACGTCCTCTCCCAAGAGCAGATAGACAAGGTGAAGGAGGAGATCTCCGAGGAGATAACCGACCCGTCCGTCTTTACCGTGGTGCTCAATCACCGGGCCGACCTGTACCCCGAGATAAAGGACTGCGGCGGCGACCTGATTTTGGCCGGCCACCTCCACGGCGGCATCATAAGGCTGCCCTTCGTGGGGGGCGTCATCGGTCAGGACACGGGCGAGGCGGGAAAGAACACCTTCTTCCCCAAATATGACTACGGTTATTTTAAAGAAGGCGACGGCGCGGCCATGATAGTCAGCGGCGGCTGTGACCAGAACCCGGACAAGGCGCGGTTCTTTAACCCGCCCGAGGTGGTGCTGGTCAAGCTTGAGGCGGAGTGACCCGCCGGAACGGACAGACGATGAAAAAGATATGCTTTATAATTCCCGTTTACAAGGTGGAGGATTACCTCCGGCGCTGTGTGGACTCGGTATTGGCTCAGAGCTATGAGAACATAGCGGCGATACTGGTGGACGACGGCTCACCCGACGGCTGCCCGGCCATCTGTGACGAGTACGCGGAAAAATCCGAAAAAATAAAGGTCATACACAAGGAAAACGGCGGCCTTTCCGACGCCCGCAACGCCGGGCTCCGGCTGGTGACGGAGCTCGCCGACGAAGGAGACTTTGTTTCCTTCGTGGACTCCGACGACTATATCCACCCCCTCTTCGCCGAAAAGCTGATAGCCCTCTGCGAGGAGCGCTCCTGCGGCGTGGCTCAGTGCGATTATGAAAAGGGAACAGGGGACTTCACCCCCGCCAAGGAGGAGCCTCATGTCCGGTACACCGACGCGGAGACCGCCCTTCTGGGCTATGAGCTCAAGTCCCAGACCCCGGCCAAAATATTTGCGGTCGGAACCTTTCGGGATCTGTTTTACCCGGTGGGCAGGCTCAACGAGGACGAGTTCGTGACCTGGTGCGCGGTGTACCGGGCCGGCAGGGTGGCCATTACCGACGAAAAGCTCTACTACTACTACCAGCGGGGCTTGAGCATAATGGACGGCGTGGCCCGTCGCATGAAAAACAATCCCCACCGTTACGACTATCTCCGGGCCTATGAGGAGCGGGCCGCCTTTTTCGAGAAGGAGGGCCGGCCGCTTCAGGTCATGCGCACCCGGGAAAAGATATGTCGGGACATAATCCTCCGCTACTGCGAGCAGATGTACCTCCCCCGGCAGGATCGGGACGAGGCCTGCCTCAGCGGCGAGTACATGAGGATATACCGGGAAAACTATCCCAAAATGATAAGGCGAAGGGGTATGCCGCTGAAGCAGCGGCTCATGTACACCGCCTTTTACATCTTTCCCTACAGCGCGGTCGCCGCGGGGAAGATATTCACACTCAGAAAATAGAAGGAGCGATAGCATGGATAAGCGGGAACATGACAAAAAAATAAAGCTTCTCATCTGTTTTGTCCATGTGCATATCGGCGGGGCCATGACCTCGCTGGTGAACTTTGTCAACGCTCTCGACACCGACCGCTATGACGTGGATCTGATGTTCTATCAGAACGACCCCAACAATCGCTGCGGCATAAAAGAGGAGATAAACATACTGCCTCAGGGCATGGTGCATGAAAAGTACAGCCTTGGCAATATTCTGGGCAAGATTTTGTCGCCCTCATATGTCGCCGCCTGGCTGCAATATAAATACTACCGCTATTTACGCCACAACAAGCCCCGAGCCGTGCAGATCATGTCCAGGCAGGGCTGCCGTTACTCCCGTCCGCTGTACAAGGAGTACGACGCGGCCGTGGCCTACGATACGGGCTGGTGCATGAACTATGTTATGACCAGAGTAAAGGCCCGTAAAAAGCTGATATGGAACCACGTTGAGTTTGAAAAGATGGGCCTTGACTACCGCGTGGACAAAAAGTGCTTCGACAGGTCCGACGCCATGGTATTCGTCAGCGAAAAGGTCATGGCCGACCATCTGCGGAAGCACCCCGAACACACCGGAAAGTGCTTTTTCGTGCCCAACCTTTTGACCTCCTCTTATGTGAGAAGGCTGGGCGAGGAGTTTGAAGCCGAAATGCCCTTTGAGGAAGGGGACGGCGGTCTCAGGCTGGTGACGGTGGCCCGCATAAATTTTGGGCATAAGGGCCTTGACCGGGCCGTGACGGCTTTGGTACGGCTGAAGGACGAGGGCTTGACCGACCGTGTCCGCTGGCTCATAATCGGCGGCGGCCGCGACATGGATAAGCTGAAGGAAATGATCGCCGACGGCGGCCTTGAAAATACCGTGTTCCCCATCGGGCCCCGGGACAATCCCATGCCCTATCTCAAAAAATGCGACGCCTTTTTCCTGCCCTCCAGATTTGAGGGCAAGCCCATGGCCGTCACGGAGGGCTATATGATGGGACTGCCGCCCATAGTCACCGAATACGCCTCCGCCAAAGAGCAGATACGGGACGGGGTGGACGGCCTTGTTTTTGAAAACAGCGACGAGGGTCTGTACCTGGGGCTGAAAAAGTTCCTTCAGGCTCCGGACGTTTTGGATAAGCTTAAACGGAATGTGCAAAATACCGACTACGGCAACGAGCGGGAAATAAGCGCGTTCGACAAAATGATAGACGAAATTCTGTAACAAAAGGAGGGATAGCCTTGGAAGCCGAAGCCGGACTGATGAATGTAAACCCCATCGGCACAAAGGAGAGGTTTGCCTGGCTCAAAAAGCCGTGGACGAGAAAGCTCTACGACGCGGCTTTTGTTCTGGGCTTTGTTTGCTGCCTGCTTTCAGGCGCGTTCCAAAATCTTTCCTCCGTGTTTTCAATAGCCGTGCTGGTCTGTGCGGCGATAGATTTCCGGGACGAAAACTTTTATCTGTATATGGCCCTGTTCATTTATCTGCGCTACAGGCTGATGCTGACGGCGGACATACCGGCCTTCCGTATATACAGGTACATGATAGCCCTGCGTTTCCTGCTGGATATGCCGAAGCTCAAGTTCAACGCGGCCTATCTGCCCGCCCTGCTCGTGTTCTTCCTGCACAGCGTTTTCGCCATGATACCCTTTGTCGGCGTGAAAGAGGGTCTCAACGTTATAGTTGACTGTATCATAGTTTACGTCCTGATGTGCCGTCTGGCCCGGGACAGCGGGCTCATGCGCAAGTTTTTCTTCGTGTTCCTGCTGGGAGGCGTGGTCTCGGGCGTGTACGGCTGGGCCAGCGACGCTTTCACCACGGACATCAATGTGGCCGGCGCCGGCGCCCACAAGGTAAGCCGTAACTTCGGCGCCCTCAGCGACGCCAATTTCGCCGGAATGTTTTATACTCTGTGCATAATATGTACCCTGACGCTGAAAAAAATCCCGCTTTTGCTGCGTCTGGCGTTTTTGGGGCTGTTCGGCGTCATGATACTTCAGACGGCCAGCCTTTCGGCCCTGCTGACCCTTTCCATACTACTGGTGCTTCTGATAATACTCAAGTATAGAAAAAAAGCGTTTTTCATACTGGCCTTCGCCTTTGTGGGCGTGATCCTGATTTCGGCAATACTGCTTTCCATTCCCCAGTTCCGCCAGCTCGACGCCATCGCCGGCCTGCTGATACGCTTCAACGAAAAGCTGGCCTACCTGACTCAGGGCCGCTGGGAGCTGCTCACCACCGGACGCTCCGGTATTTGGGAGACCGCCATGGCCATCTTCTCCAACAAGGCCCTTTGGGGCCAGATCATCGGCGGCAGCGTCGTAACCGTGGATTTCATAGACGAAACCGTGTTCTCAATGGCCTGCCACAACTCGTATATCCAGAGTATTCTGAACTTCGGCATTTTGGGTGCGCTGTTTATATATATCCCTCTGTTCGCCGTGTTCTTTGTCAAGCTGCTGCGCCACTTTTCCGCCGAGCCCGGCTATGAGGATGAGGATCTGGGTATGCTGAAGATAATCTTCCCCTTCACGTTCATAGTTTTCGGCATGACGGTGGATTTCTTCGTTGACTGGACCTTTATGATGCTTTACTTTATTTAGTTGGGAGGGTGTGAACTTGTTCTCGGTCATTATACCCGTATATAACGGCGCCCGCTGCGTTGACGACGCCGTGAAAAGCGTTTTGGCCCAGACCTTTGAGGACTGGGAGCTTGTCATAGTCAACGACGGCTCGACGGACGACACCCTCGAGGTGCTGAAAAAATATGAGGGCGACGGAAGAATAAGGATATTCTCTCAGCCCAACGCCGGAGTTTCCGCCGCCAGAAACAGGGGTATGTCCCTGGCACGGTACGACTACTATACCTTTCTGGACGCCGACGATGTCTGGAACGCCGACCACCTTGAAACAATAAAATCCCTTGTGGACAAATACCCCGGCGCCGGACTTTACGCCACGGCTCTTCGGGTCGAAATGGTGAACGGCAAGGTCCAGGAGGAGTATGATTACTTCAGGGGCCGGAGCGAGGAGGACGTGTATCTCCGGGATTTCCTGGGCGAATACAACAGGGACAAAACCGCGAAGGTGTTTGCCACTATTACTATCTGCGTCACCCGCGAGGCCGCGGAAAAGGCCGGGGGCTTCCCTGTGGGCTGCAAGATCGGCGAGGATCTTGAGCTGGAATTGAGGGTGGCCGCGTATTTCCCGGTCGCCATGACCAAAAAAACCACCGCCACTTATAAAAAGCTTAACAGCACGGCCACAAAGGACGTGTCCTTCGATCCGGACTGGGGCTTTTTTGAGGGAGCCAAGCTCCTCTGCGCGGATGAGACCATACCCGCCTCCAAGCGGGAAAACCTGAGACAGCTTATGGACTGGTTCACCATGCGCCGCTGCCGCCATTATCTCATCGAGGGACGGCGGAAGGACGCCCTGCGGGCCTTCAAGGATACCGGACCGTCGGTAAGCAAAAAAGACAAACTGATTAATTTGGCGCTGCTTATTATGCCGACCGCCCTTGTGCGGAGGATATTCGCGGCGAGATGGAGAGGCAAATCATGATAAAAATGACCGACGGACTGCGCAATTTAATGGAGGAGCTCAGAATAAACAGCGCCGAGACCTATTATCACTGCATCAACGTCAAGGAGCTCACCTCAAAAATGATACGAAAGATGAACGCCGAAGGCTACACAAACTACAGTCCCGAGCAGGTGGCTCAGATATGCAAGGGCGCTTTGCTCCACGACATCGGCAAGCTTGAGATAAGGAATTTTATCCTTACCAAGGCCGGCCCCCTCACTCCCGAGGAAAAGCAGAACATAAAATCTCACGCGAAATACAGCTATGAGATGATAAAGGACGAGTTGGACGACGACGAGCGGGAAATCGTCAAGAACATCTGCCGCTATCACCACGAGCGCATCGACGGCAGCGGCTATGAGCATATGACGGATATACCCCTCTACGTTCAGGTGGTGTCCATATGCGACGTTTTCGCCGCCCTGTATTTTGACCGTATTTACCGCCACGGCGTCAACTGTGACGAGGCTTTGCAGATGATAGAGCGCGGCGAGTCCGGCAAATTCGGCGGCGACGTGCTGGATTACCTGAAAAAGGTCACCGCCGAGCTGGACTAAGAGAGGAGATAGGGCAGTGGACGATTTGCTGAAGGGAATACAGCGGGTGGAGTACGATATGCTTCGGGAGATGGATCGGGTCTGCCGCCTCAACGGCATCCGGTACTTTCTGGGTCAGGGCACCCTTTTGGGAGCCGCCAAGTACGGCGGCTTTATCCCCTGGGACGACGACATTGACGTGCTTGTGCCCTTCCGTGACCTGGAGCGCCTTATGGAGGTTTTTCCTAAGGAAGGGAACAGGGATTATATAATAACGGACTCCTCCGTGGAGCGCCATTACCCCTTGACGTGGACTAAAATAAGGGCGCTGCACACTCTTTCCCGACCGAAAAAATACGCTTCGATACCCCTTAACTGGGGCATCTGCATCGATCTTTTTCCGATCTATCCCTTGAGCGACGCCCCTCTGCTGCGCAAGCTTGAAATTTTTATGTTCAGAGCCGCCAACAAGCTGATGCTGGCGGAAATGACGCGGTTCGACGGCCGGCGGAGCGTTTTTGTCCGGGCGCTGGAGCTGGTGCCCAGAAGCTTTCGCCATTTTTTCCACAGGTTTGTGACCGGACGGATGAAGGCTCACGGCGAAAACACCCGCTATGTGCTGCTGCCCTGCAAGGGCATAAAGATCGTGGAGCGCCGGGTGATATTCGGCGAAGAAAAACGGCTCCGGTTCGAGGACGGGCTTTACCCCGTGCCAACCGATTATCACACCTATTTGACGTTGAATTTTGGCGACTATATGGCCCCCCTGCCCAAGGATCAGCAAAAGGGCCACGAGCTGAGTATCGGCGATATAGAATGGAAACTGAAAATATAATAAGGCTGAAACAAAAAACGCGCCACCGAAAAAATCTCGGCGGCGCTGTTTTTGCGACAAAGCTTATTCCTCTTCCCCGTCGGACGGTTCGTCCCAGTTGTGGTACACGTTCTGGACGTCGTCGTTGTCCTCAAGCATATCTATGAGCTTGTTCATGTTCTTCAGGTCGTCCTCGTCGGTGAGAGTTACCATGGTCTGCGGCACCATCTGCACCTCGGCGGTGGCGAAAGCGTAGCCCTTGGCCTCCAGCGCCTCGCGCACGGAGGAGAAGGAGTCGGGATCGGTGAGTATCTCGAACATTCCGTCCTCGGCGCTGAAATCCTCGGCTCCGCAGTCCAGCGCGTCCATCATTACGGCGTCCTCGTCCAGCTCCTCCTCGGAGTTGTCGATGACTATGAC
>CANRJP010000064.1 GCA_947630975.1 uncultured Clostridia bacterium | reverse complement strand
GCGCATTTGGTGGTTTTCGTGATAAAAAAATCAACAAATAATATTGACAAAACGGGGGAAATGACATATAATGTTTAATATGTAAATTTATATAGGAGGCAAAAAACTATGTCCAGAGTTTATAACTTTTCCGCAGGCCCCAGTATGCTCCCCCTGCCCGTCCTTGAAAAAGCGCAGGCCGAGCTTCTCGATCAGGGCGGCAGCGGCCAGAGCGTAATGGAGATGAGCCACCGCAGCAAGGAATTTGACGTTATTATCAAAGAGGCAGAGGCTCTCCTCCGCGAGCTTATGGAAATTCCCGACAATTACAAAGTAATGTTCCTTCAGGGCGGCGCGTCCACCCAGTTCGCCATGATCCCCCTCAACTTCCTGAACGGAAGCGGCAAGTGCGACTGCGTTATCACCGGTCAGTGGTCCAAGAAGGCCGCCAGCGAGTTCGAGAAGTACGGCAAAGTAAACCGTGTGGCTTCCAGCGCCGACAAGACCTTCTCCTACATTCCCGACCTTGACCCCGCCACCTTCGACCCCGAGGCCGATTTCTTCCATATCACATACAACAACACCATCTACGGCACACGCTACACCGAGCTGCCCGACACCGGCAATGTGCCCCTGATCGCCGATATCTCATCCTGCATTCTTTCTCAAAAGATAGACGTTTCCAAGTTCGGTATGCTCTACGCCGGAGCCCAGAAGAACGTGGCTCCCGCCGGCGTTACCATCGTCATTGTCCGCGAGGATATGCTGGGCAAGCAGAGGGACATCACCCCCACCATGCTCAACTATCAGATAATGGCCGACAACGGCTCCCTTTACAACACTCCTCCCTGCTGGTGCATCTACATCTGCAAGCTGGTTCTCGAGTGGCTCAAGGAAATGGGCGGCATCGAGGCCATGGAAAAGGTAAACGTGGAGAAAGCCAAGATTCTCTACGATTTCCTCGACAGCTCCGAGCTTTTCAAGGGCACGGTCGTTCCCAAGGACCGCTCCCTCATGAACGTTCCCTTCGTCACCGGCAACGAGGAGCTTGACGCCAAGTTCGTCAAGGAGGCCAAGGCCGCCGGTTTCGTGAACATAAAGGGTCACCGCACCGTGGGCGGTATGCGTGCCAGCATCTACAACGCCATGCCTGTCGAGGGCGTAAAGGCTCTTGTGGAGTTCATGAAGAAATTTGAAGCCGAAAATAAGTAAGGAGCAAAGCAACCATGTATAATCTCTTAACTCTCAATAAAATAGCCGCCTGCGGCCTTGACAACTTTGACAGGGCCAGGTATACCGTAAGCGGCGAGTGCGAAAACCCCGACTGCATAATCCTGCGCAGCTTTTCCATGCACGAGATGGAGCTGCCCGAGAGCCTTAAGGCCGTGGCCCGAGCCGGCGCGGGCGTGAACAATATCCCCATCGACAAATGTACCGAAAAGGGCATCGTGGTGTTCAACACCCCCGGCGCCAACGCCAACGCCGTTAAGGAGCTGACCATCGCCGGTCTGCTGCTGGCTTCCAGAAAGATAGTCGACGGCATCAACTGGGCCCAGACCCTGAAGGGCGAGGGCGACGCCGTGGGCAAGCTGGTGGAAAAAGGCAAGAGCAACTTCGCCGGCTGCGAAATAAAGGGCAAGACTCTGGCCGTTATCGGCTTGGGCGCCATCGGCGTACTGGTAGCCAACGCCGCCCACTCTCTGGGCATGAAGGTCGTGGGCTATGACCCCTACGTTTCCGTAAAGTCCGCCCTCAGCCTCAACAGCCACGTCACCATCGCCAAGGAGATAAAGGACGCTCTTTCCGAGGCCGATTACATCACTCTTCATCTGCCTCTCCTGCCCGACACCAAGGGCATGATGAACGCCGAGATGTTCAAGACCGCCGTCAAGAAGGGCGCGAAGCTCCTGAACTTCTCACGCGGCGGACTTGTGGACAACGCGGCATTGAAGTCCGCCCTTGAGGTTGGTCTGCTGTCGGTTTACGTCACCGACTTCCCCGACGCCGAGGTGTTGGAAATGGAGAACGTTATCGCCATCCCCCACTTGGGAGCCTCCTCCGCCGAGAGCGAGGACAACTGCGCGGTAATGGCGGCTCAGCAGCTCATCGACTTCATGGAAAACGGCAACATTGTCAATTCCGTGAACTTCCCCGCCTGTGAACTGGCTCGCGGCGAGGGCGAAAGAGTAACCATCATGCACAAGAATGTGCCCAATATGCTCTCCCAGTTCAGCAACGCTTTCGCTTCCAAGGGCATCAACATCGAGAACATGGTGGACAAGAGCAAGGGCGATAACGCTTACGCCATCATGGACGTGTCCGGCAACGCCGACGCCGTGGCCGAGGAGCTGACAAAGCTGGACGGTGTTATCCGTGTCCGTGTTATAAAATAAATAGTATTTAGCTAAAATGGGCTGTTTTTACAGCCCATTTTAAATAGTGAAAGGAAAACCGATGAATAATCTTACAATTCGGCGGGCGGAGCCAAAGGACACTCCCCGCATAACGGACCTCTTAAATCAGGTGCTGACCGTCCACCACAACGGCCGTCCCGACCTTTTCAAGGCCGACTGCCGCAAGTATACCGACCCGGAGCTGGCCGACATCATCTCCGACGACAGCCGCCCCATATTTGTGGCCGAGGACGAAAAGGGCTTTGTGGCGGGCTACGCCTTCTGCGTATTAAAGCAGTACCTCAACGACAATATCCTCACCGACATAAAGACCCTGTACATAGACGACCTCTGCGTGGACGAGAATGTCCGGGGCCGCCACGTGGGCAGCGCTCTGTACGACTATGTTCTGGACTACGCCCGAAGTATAGGCTGTTACAATGTGACGCTCAACGTCTGGGCCTGTAATCCCGGCGCCATGGCCTTTTATCAGAGCATGGGGCTTGTACCGCAGAAAATAGGAATGGAAAAAATACTGTAATACTCACTGTGCAGCCTTGGTACCGTAGGGGCGGCCATCGGCCGTCCGCCATTAAACGTTTACGGCTGCGATTGTGAACTTTATTACGGTAAAAATATTCGCAAAATCGTATAAATATTACCGTAAATTTGTGTAAGCGGACGCGCAATGCGCGCCCCTACGAAATCCGATCAAAAAAATCGACTTTATAGACAGTTTAAGGCAGCCCCGCAGGGCTGCCTTTTTTAGAATCATCAATTAATCTCTTTCCACGTCAAATTCAGTGATTTCACCGGTGGCGGCGTTAACTCCGCACTCGTATTCGAGTCCGTTGCCCCGGAACTCAAGCTCATACTTCTGAATTCCGTCGTCCCACTCCAGCTTTGTCTTGGTGAAGGTGACCTGTCCGGCGGTCACTCCCGCACGCTGAAGGGCCGCATTCTGAGCCTCCTCAAGGGTGATGGCGGCTCCGCTGCCCGCGTTGGGATCAACGGCCGGCCCCACGCCGATGCCCTGTTGATAGCCCTTGAGCACCTCGGTCTTCCACTCGACGATCTCGCCGGTATTGGCGTCCACTTCGCACTCATACTCGGTATTTCCGCTGATGAACTCAATGTCGTACCTGCTTCTGCCGTCGTCAATATCTCTCTTCTGCTTGGTGAATACGGCGTCCTCCGCAGCCACGCCCGCCCGGTCAAGAGCGAGCTCCTTGGCCCGCTCGAGGGTCACGGCGTCGCTGCCGGTATCAACAACGGGCCCAACGCCGATGCCACGGTCATATCCTCTGCCTCCGATAGCGTCCATCTCCCATTCAATAACGTTGCCGCCGGAAGCGTCTACCTCGGTCTCATACTCCATATCCGACGTGCGGAAGTCCAGCTCGTACTTAACTATGCCGTCGTCACGGTCAAGCTTAGCCTTTGTGAAGGTGACGTCCCCCGCCGACAGCCCCGCTTTGGTAAGGACGATATTTTTCGCCTCGTCAAGAGATATGGCCGCCGTAATTCCGTTTGCTCCGCCGCCGGTAGGCGCCGTGTAATCGCCTGTGACAATTATATCCGCGTCCGTGACCGTCGGAGAACCGGCCTTGGCTGTGAGCTCGACCTTCTTCTCGTTCTCATACCAGGCGACATTCTTGTTCATAAGCTCGCCTATGGCCCGGACGGGCAGGTAGGTTGTACCGTTGTAAAGCACGGGATATACCACGTTGCCTTCGGCGTCGCGGAAGGTCTGAACCTGTCCGTCCACCACGATGGTGAAATCCCGGCGAAGCTGAGCCTGAATATCATCTACAAGCCCCGCTCCCATGGCTCCGATGGCTATGCCCGCACACAGCACTCCCGCGGCGATAAACGCGCATTTCTTTTTCATTGTTTAATTCTCCTTTCGTTTTCCTACTTTTTCTATAAACATTATATATGATTTATCCCACTTTGTCAACAGGTTTTTTATGAACAAACTATAAACAATTTATCACTTTTTTAAGTTCGTCCGCCCACTTTTCCGTAGAACCGCCGGCCGGAATATGGATAAAGCCGCAATTTATGCCGCTGCCGTCCAGAAAATGGAGGGTCTTGTACATAACGCAGTTGCAGGCGTAGGTTCCGGCGGAATTGCTCACCGCGCAGTCGGCGGCCTCACAGATGCGCTTTATGGGCAGGGTGGAAAAATAGGCCGCCGGGCCGTCCGGCACAAGCACCCGGTCGCTGTAAACCACGCCGTCGTTGTCGGCCATGGCCTCGTCGCCGATATTGATGGCGATGCGCTCCACGGTGAGCTTGCTCCTGCCGGCCTGACCGGTGAGGAGCACCGCGTCCACCCGGTGCTCGCTGAGATAACGGCGAAGCTCGTTAAAGGCCCGCTCGTAGGACGTGGGTATCAGCAGCTTCGATATACGCTTGTCCCCTATCTCTTCGGGCAGAATATTCATCACCGCCGACGACATATTCTTTTCCATTCCCCCAAACGGCGTAAACGCGGTCACAAGTATATCCATTTTATTTTTACATCCCTTTCCGTTTCCGACGCGGCGGCGCACACAAGGCCGCCCTCGGAGAATTTTATTATATTTACGTCCCCCACCCTGCCGCCCAAGGTGGAAAACAGCTCCATTCCGCTGAATATCCCAAGGCCGGTGAACTTTACATAAGCCTCTTTAGCCGTGAATATCTCGAAAAAGTTATCCCTGTTGGCCGCAGCGATCTCGTCCGGAGCGAAAAACCGCCGGGCGACGCCCATATATTTTTCCCCGTCCCGCTTTACCTCCAGATCCGCCCCAACCTCGCCGTCGCTGACGGCGCAGAGGACGTAGCCGTGACTGTCGGCGAAGGAGAAGCTGGGGCCGTCCACGGCGTAGGGCTTGCCGGTCGGCCTTTTTTTAATCTCAAATACCCGCTGCTGTCCGGTGAAGTCCCGCAGCGCCATCTGAATGAACACGGCGCTGTCGGCGGTCTTGCTCAAATAGGCGATCATTCCATATCCCCCAATTCGTACAGAGCCAGAGCCGCCGCCACAAGTCCGGCGGTCTCGGTTCTCAGTATACGCGGGCCAAGAGTCACCGGCGTTATGCCCGCCGACCGGGCCAGCGCCGCCTCGGACTCCTCAAATCCCCCCTCGGGGCCGATGAATATGCCCAGCGTTCCGGCGTTTTTGCCACGAAGGAAGTCCCTGACGGGCAGTCGGCGCTCCTCCTCATAGGGAATAAATGCCAGATCCAGCCCGCCGGCCATTTCCACCGCTTTGTCAAAGGAAACCGGAGCGCAGACCTCCGGAACTATGCCCCGGCGGCTCTGCTTAGCGGCCTCGGCGGCGATCTTCCGCAGCCGCTCGACCTTGCTTTCCTTGTCCAGCTTGGCCACTATTCTCGCGGTGTTCACGGGAACCACCCTGACGGCGCCTATCTCCGTGGCCTTCTGAACGATAAATTCCAGTTTGGGATTTTTGGGTATGGCCTGAAAGAGGGTTATTTTCACCTTCGGCTCGGTGGGCGCGGGATAGGCTCGGCTTATTTCCGCCGTCACCGAGCCGCCCTCAAGGGCGGTTATAACCCCGTCGTAAAACATTCCCTCGCCGTCGCAGAGAGTGAGGCCGTCGCCGGGGCGCATACGCAGCACGCGGCCTATGTGACCGGCCTCGTCCCCGGTTATGTGCGCCGTATTTCCCGTGATCCGCGATCTGTCAACAAAAAAGTTCGCCATATAAACTGTCCTCTTTTTAAACCGATACTATGCAGTACCAATCGTTTTCGTTTTTTTGCTCCAAAATAGTGAAGCCGTTTTCCTCCAGGGCCCGAAGCACCTCGTCAAGTCTCGGCTCGATGATGCCGCAGCAGATAAAGACCCCGCCCTCCTTCATATAACGGCGGGCGTCGTCGCAGAGGGGAATTATCACATCGGCCACAATGTTGGCGACCACTATGTCAAAGCCGCCCATATTGGCGACCTCGTTCTTAAACTCCCCGTCCCGCAGTATATTGCCGGACTTCACGTCGTAAATATCCGGCCCGATGCCGTTGAGGGCGGCGTTGCCGTAGGCTATTTTCCGGCAGTTGGGGTCAATGTCGATGGCGTAGGCGTACCCCGCCCCCAGCATAAGAGCGATAATCGAAAGTATGCCGCTGCCGCAGCCCAGGTCCAGCACCCTCATGCCCGGCTTGACCCGTTTGTCAAGCTGCTCAACACAGAGGCGGGTGGTCTCGTGCTGGCCGCTGCCGAAGGTCATGCCCGGGTCGATGTTGAACACGATTTTTCCCTCGGCGTTATCCAGAGTTTCCCACTCCGGCTTGATTATCAGCCGGTCGCCAACGGGGATGGGGTGGAAATACTGCTTCCAGTTATTTTCCCAGTCCTCCTCGGAAAGGCTTTTTATTTCCAGCTCTAACCGCCCGAAGCCGCCGTAGGGGTCAAGGCTTTTCAGGGCGTTCATCTCGGAGCGCACCCGGGCAAGCTGGGCGGCGCCGTTCTCGTTGTCGCCGAGGTAGATCTTGACCCTTGTCTCACCCTGCTTTTCGGCCATGAGTTCGTCGTCCACATAGTCCCAGTATTGATGATTGTTTTTCAGAAAATCGTTGAAGTCGTCCTTGTCCTCTATTTCAAAGCCGCCGATATTCATATCCAGCAGCCGCCCGCAGACGGGCTCTATCCCCGCCGCCGTGGTAAAAATGCTGACCTGGAGCCAGTTCATCACATCACCCTGTTTCTCACATTATATGTTAAGTATAGCACTAATGTATTTAATTGTCAAGCAGCAAATCGCTCCCCCGAAGGGGAGCAAACTCGCGGGAACAACCCGAACGGTTTTTCCCGCGGCCCCCTTTTCCGCATCGGGCGCTTGCGCTTACGAAAAATCAATAAATTGATTTTTCTACCCCGATTAAGGTATCAAATCCCGGGTACACGCCCCGGGATTTGATGTTTTTATATTTCGAGGTTTTTCTCATTGTTTATGGGCTTTGTTTTCAAACAAATCGCTCCCCCGAAGGGGAGCGATTGTCGTAATTTCTGTTACTTAATCAGCCGTTCGCGGAGGGATCAACCGTAACCGCATCGGCGACGGGCGTAAGTCCGTCGGCTGTCCAGAGCATAATCTTGACGGTCTTGCCGGTCAGGTCAAGGCCCTTAACGGTCATTTCGCCATTTACGCCTGTGAATTCAACGGTCTGGGCGGATTCCATGCTGTCTCCCTTGTAAATTGCCAGTATACCTCTGTAGCTGCCGGCAATTTCGGGATTGAAGGTTATCACGGTTTCCTCGCCGTCAATCAGAGCGTCAATGTCGGCGTCGATTACGGGAGGCTTCGGAACGCTGCTGACAACGGTCACAAGAGCCACGGCGTCAAGCTCGGTGCCTTCCACGCGGCCAAACACCTTGAAGGTGCCCTCGTTGGCGAATACGCCGGCCTCGGGAAGTATCCACTTGACGGCGCGTTCACTCGGCACACCGTTACCGGTATATACGGTAACATTTTCGGGAAGCCGGAACTCACGGTCAAGGTCAACGGTGAGCTCTACGGGGTCGATTTTGTTGACCGCCACGGTACCGCCGGTGTGTATGCGCAGCACCGCAAAGCTGTACGCGGGCATGGTGTAGATTTCACCGGAGGTAAAATCAATTTCACTGCGCTGAGGCGCAACCTTTTCAGGCTCGGCAAGACTGTTCTTGTCAAGGAAGCCGCCGGTCATAAGATATTCGGTGGCCTTGCCGGTCAGGTCGGCGGCATTTTTAATATTTATCGGAACCGCCAGTTCCTCGCCGGAAGTATTGGCAATTTTTACAATTATGTCGCCGGTGGAATTGTCAACTATGGAATTGGCGTACACAGGATCGGCGGTGAAGTCATACTGATTGAGGAGAACGCCGTCCAGATAGCCGTAAGCTATGCCGTCCTTTACAACGATCTTAATCTCATAAGGCCTGTTGTTATCCAGTTTCACAGGCACGGTATAGCCGTTGACCTGATCGCTGTTTATACCGAAGGAACGGCGCTCAAAGGCGGATTGAGTATTACCCCACCCGCCGATGTTCCAATGGATAAGGTTATCCTGATCCTTGGCGACAACGGGAATTATGAAGCCCTCCGCCCCGTCGAGCTTTGTGGCCGTAACGGTAACGGTATAATTATTTGAAGTAATGGGCTCCATATCGGCGAAAAGATACGCCTTATCGCCCGAAGTTTCGATACTTTTTTGAGTGGCGGAGCCGTCGCCGCCTATTACCCACTCGCCGCCGGAGTAGAAATCGCCGCTGGCGACGTTTTGCCAGCCTTTTACGGGTATTTCCTGACCGGTTTCGTTGTCAACCACCTTGAAATTTTCAAACTTGGCGGAGGTCAGCCATGTGCCTACACCGGCAATGCCGTAATAGTCGTCATCTCTTGCGAATTTGTCGTTAACAGTAGTCTTTACATTATAGTCGCCGCTGTTACGGCTGTACATCTGCTGAACATAGTAATCAATGGAGCCGTAGCTGTCGGCGTTGTCGAACCAAATCATGTTGGGAGACCACTGATGGCCGCCCTCCTTGGCAAAGAGGGGCGCAAAGCTGGCCATCTTCACAATGTCGGAATTGCGCTCAAGTCCGGTCATGAAAGCGGCTTCGGACAGAGCGGACTCCCATGTGTTGCCGCGCATATCGTTGGCCCACCAGCGGGAAGCGTATTCACCGGCAAAGACAGCGGCTCCGTCACGGTCATAACTGTCATAACGCCTTGCATTTGTCAGGAACCAGTTGGGCTGCTTGTAGTAATGCTCGTCAACGGCATAGGTGAAGCTCGGATTTTCTTTTACATTTTCATTTATCCAATTCCACGCCTTGGAGAAACTTCCTCTCGCTCCAAGCTCGGCCCACTGGTCGCCGGCGTCGTCGGCGGAGGGGCCGGAGGTGGAAATGAGCTTCATTTCGGGATATTTCGCATGAACGGCTTTCTCTATGGCCTCGTAGCGGGCAAAGAAGTTGTTGCCGTTGTCGGCCCAGCCGTCCTCACCGGCGTTTGTGTAGTCGGAGGTGTCTATCTGCTCGTTGCCCACGCCGATATACTTCATGTCAAAGCTCTCGGGGTGGCCCATGAGGGCGCGGAGGTTGGCCCAGTTATTGCCGAAGGTCTCGGGATTCGCGGTATCTACCGCATAGTAGTCAATATCCTCCCAGCCGTCGGCGGGGGTTCCGTTGGCAAACTCGATAAGGTCAAGGAAGTCGGGAAGGTACGTACTGTAGAAATCCTCTTTGGAGGAAACCTCCTTGGACTGATACTGGCAGGCAAGACCCACGTTCAGCACGGGCACCGGTTCGGCCCCAATATCCTCGCAAAGAAGGAAGTATTCATAGAAGCCCAGTCCATAGGTCTGGCAATAGGCGTAATTATACGTGCCCTCGGTCTGCCAGCGGTTCCAGTTGAGGACGCGCTGCTCCTCGGGGCCGACGGTCTGCTTCCACTGATAGCGGTTAGCCAGGTTATAACCCTCTATTATGCAGCCGCCGGGGAAGCGGAGGAATCCGGGGCGAAGCAGAGCCAGCTTCTCCACCAAATCGGCGCGGAGGCCGTTGTCGCGGCCGTTAAAGGTCTGTTGAGGAGTGAGTGAGATCATGTCAAGATCGACGGTGCCGGGCTTGGAAAGCACTACCCGAACGCGGGCGTCGTCACAGTCCTCGGCCACGGTGATAACGCCGAACTTCTTGGTGAAAGTGTCGGTCACGCCGTTAAAGGTCACGTCGCCTATGACTTTGTCGCCGTTTACGACCTGCATCTTTATCTCGCCGTCATAGTCGCCCCGCACAAAGAGACTGGCGTTGTACTTGGCTCCTGCGGCGGCATTCATGCCCTTGCTGTTGGGATTGGGATTAATTGCTGTGCCGTCGCCGTCGCCGGAATAGCAGTTGTTTTTGATACCGTCGCCCTCAGCTGCTGCCGTAAGCGTCAGATATGTCTTGTTGTTATTATTCAGTGGCGTTCCGGAGCTGGAGTAATCAGCCGTCGCTCCGCCCACGGTTTCCCATGCAAAGTCGGGGTCTTTCGTGGGATTGTTCTCTTTGTTCTTGGCGTCGAGAGCCTCGAAGGAGCGGTTGTTTATCTGCTCGCTGTAGATTCCTCCGTCGGCGGCGGTGTTCAAATCCTCGAAGAAGAGGCCCACCGTGCCGGGAGTTATATCGGCGCCCTTATTCGCCGCGTCCACGGTCACGCCGTAGCGGTCATTGGCGCCGGGGGTGTATTTCTCCCCTATTTCATCGGCAGAAAGCGCCCGATTGTAAATTTCCACGTTGTCGGCCCTCATGTTTGCGTATGCGTCGCCGCTCCAATATGACTTACCTATATAAGTCATGGTATTCTTGCCAAGATCGGCAATGGTGTTGCTTATACCGGTTATCTCCTTATAAAGGCTGCCGTCCACATAAAGGCGGAGAGAGCGGTCTTTTTCAGACACGGTGAAGGTGATATTTTTCCAAACGCCGTTCATATTGACACCGTATCCCTCGGCAGATTCCTCGCCGCCGTTGCTCGCGGTGGTGAGGGACAGCTTGATGCCGTTGTCCATGAGCTTTGTAAAGAGATAGCGAATATTATCCTGTCCTATGCCAAAATTGAAATAATTTCCCGTGGTGACATTGTATACATCCATGGAAACCGTCAGCTCATTACGGCCGTCCATAAATCCTTGGGGCAGCTCAAGGTACGTGTCCGCAGAGCCGTTGAGGTAAAGCACTTTGCCCATTTCCGCGTCTTCAACGACATTAGCGTTTCCGCGAAGTACGCCGTCGTTATTGCCGACGCTGTCCTTAGCGGTTCCGTCGTCAAAGGTATATCTAATCACAGGCCCGCTGCCCTCGGCGTCGGGAGCCTTTACTTCGGCCCGGTCATAGTATGCGTCCATTACCCGCTCATATTCCTCGTCGGTTATGCGGAGTACGCCGCCGTGACGGGCAACGGGGAAGAAATAGCGGTCGGGGATTGCGCTGAACTGGCCTCCCGCCAAATCGTCGGTAACGCTCGCCATATAGCCGCCGTTTCCGAAACGGTCCAGAAGCAGGCAGTAACGTCCGTCCTCAAGACGGTAGAGCTCGGGGCCCTCAACGCCTGCGAAAGCATCATCAGAGTAAAGATTGGATTTGACGGTAGTATATCCCTCGCGCAAATGCTCGGAGCTCTCCATGAACACCTTGTTCACTAATTCGTGTTTGGTAACACGGTAATACTTATTATCATCTTCGGACTTAAGGATTGTCGTATCGATAACGGTAATAGGCTCGTCATAGGTAGGCGCACCGGGTTCAACCGAACCGGTCATGCCAAGAGTGCCTTGTATAAAACGAACCGGATCGCTGAATTCCACAAAGTCACGTGTGGTGGCATAATACACCACATTTTTTTGATAATACGGATCCTCGGGGGTGATTATCTTTGACGACCAGTAAACCACATATTCATCGGTTTCGTCATCGTAGGTTACCTCCGGCGCCCAAGTGCAGCCCTGATCAGAGTCGGTGGACACAGTAACCATACGCTGGTCTTTCCAGTTCACAAGGTCGGTGGATTCCCAGACAACAATATCCTTGCTGCCATTGTACTGGTAGTCGGTCCATTGGTTGCCGCTGGCGTCAAGGTCGGTGGCGATAAGATAAAACTTGTCGCCCTCTTTGCTGCGGATTATGTACGGGTCGCGGACGGCCTCGTCCCCCTTTGTGGAGGTGAGAATCGGCTTTCTGTCATTGAGCTCCTTCCAGCGAAGTCCGTCCTGACTGGCCGCAAGGAATATCTGCTGCTCAGTCTTGCCATTATTTGTAAAGTAAAAGAAGAGATAAGCCCCGTCATCGCTGTTGTCCACCTCAAGGGCGGAAACGCTGTTGTCCGGCGCGGCCTTTACGTTCAGGTCAAAGACCTTTTCCACGCTCTCGCCGCCGAGAGTGAGAGTGGCCGTAAGGGTCACCTTGGTGTCAAACAACGGCCGGTTAACTACGCCGGCGGGGGTGGGGAAATACCCCTCGTTTTCAACTTCTTCAGTGGAAACTATGCTTTCGTCGGACGAGGCCCAGGTAATGGCCGCGCCGTTCTCCCCCACTGACGGGAGATCAAGGCTTTCGCGGACGTCGTCCGCGTTGTGGATCGTCAGCGCGTCGTAAGCCGCCCGAAGCTCGGGGCTCAAGTCCGCCGCGAGGGCGAGTCCGGGAATTACGGTCAGCGCCATGGCAAGAGCCAGTACAAACGCCATGACCTTAATTCCGCCTTTTTTGAACGTCATGTAAAAAACCTCCTTTTTTTGTGACAGTGTAATACTAATTTATATTATACAATATTGACAAAAGCCTGTCAACACCTAATTTGATTTTTGTTCACAATTTTTTCATCTTTCCTCTTAAAATGATTTTGAACCGCCAATAATAAAAATCCTTTTCTATACCTTTTTTATATTTTTTAATCCTCCGGAAAAATAAAATATTGACAAGCTTTTCCCGTTATGTTATAATTATCTAATAGGAAAATGTTTTACAAGAAAGGAAGTTATTTCAATGCTCAAGATCAGCCTTAAGGGCGACATCAGGGAATTTGAGCCCGGCATTCCGCTCATAGACGTGGCGAGATCCATAAGCGAGGGTCTGGCCCGCAACGCTTGCTGCGCGCTGGTGGACGGAAAAATGACAGACCTGCGAACTCCCCTGACCGCTGACTGCACTGTTGAGTTCTGTAATTTTGATACCGACGAGGGCCGCCACGCTTTCCGCCACACGGCCAGCCACATTATGGCCCAGGCGGTGAAGCGGCTCTATCCCCATATTAAGCTGGCTATCGGCCCGGCCATCGACAACGGCTTCTACTACGACTTCGACGCGGACGGGGCGCTCACACTGGAGGATCTGCCCAAAATCGAGGAGGAAATGAAGAAAATCGTCAAGGAGAACCTTCCCCTCGAATACTTCCAGCTTCCCCGTGACGAAGCCGTAAAATTCATGGAGGAAAAGAACGAGCCCTACAAGGTGGAGCTGATAAACGACCTGCCCGAGGACGCCGTCATATCCTTCTACAGGCAGGGGGACTTTACCGACCTGTGCGCCGGCCCGCACCTGATGTCCACCGGCCCGGTCAAGGCCTTTAAGCTCACCGGCACCGCCGGAGCTTACTGGCGCGGCAGCGAGAAGAACAAGATGCTCACCAGAATTTACGCCACGGCCTTCCCCAAGGCAAGTGAGCTGGAAGCCTACCTCGCCGCCGTGGAGGAGGCGAAGAAGCGCGACCACCGCAAGCTGGGCAAGGAGCTGGGGCTTTTCGCCCTGATGGACGAGGGCCCGGGCTTCCCCTTCTTCCTGCCCAAGGGCATGGTGCTGCGCAATACCCTGCTGGACTACTGGCGTCAGGTACACAAGCGCTACGGCTATGTGGAGATAACCACCCCCATAATCCTCAATCAGGAGCTTTGGCACCGCAGCGGCCACTGGGATCACTACAAGGACAATATGTACACCACCGTCATCGACGACGAGGACTACGCCGTAAAGCCCATGAACTGCCCCGGCTGTATGCTGGTATACAAGCTGACCCCTCACTCCTATCGGGAGCTGCCCATGAGAATGGCGGAGCTGGGCCTTGTGCATCGGCACGAGCTGTCCGGCGCCCTCCACGGCCTGTTCCGTGTGCGCTGCTTCACTCAGGACGACGCCCACATCTTTATGACCTGGGATCAGATAGAGAGCGAAATTCAAAACGTTGTACGCCTTTTTGACGAGGTTTACTCCGTGTTCGGTCTCAGCTACAGCATCGAAATCTCCACAATGCCCGAGGATCACATCGGCGAAAAGGAGACTTGGGACATGGCCACCGAGGCCCTTGAAAAGGCCGTCGGCGACATGGGCAAGGAATTCACAATAAACGAGGGGGACGGAGCCTTTTACGGCCCCAAGATAGACTTCCATCTGGCGGACTCTCTGGGCCGTACATGGCAGTGCGGCACCATTCAGCTTGATATGCAGATGCCCGAGCGCTTCGAGCTGGAATACACCACCCCCGAGGGCACCAAGGCCCGTCCGGTAATGATACACCGGGCCATGTTCGGCAGCATCGAGCGCTTCATCGGCGTTATCACCGAGCACTTCGCCGGAGCCTTCCCCACCTGGCTCAACCCCGTGCAGGTAAAGCTGCTGCCCATAGCCGACCGTCACATGGACTATATGAACAAAATCAGGGACGCTCTCGACGCAAAGGGTATCCGCGTTGAAATCGACGAGCGCAACGAAAAGATAGGCTACAAGATACGGGAGGCCCAGCTTGAAAAGGTGCCCTATATGCTTGTCGCCGGCGACAAGGACATCGAAAACGGCGTTGTCAGCGTCCGCTCCCGCAAGGACGGCGATTTGGGCGCCATGACCCTCGAGGACTTCACCGCGAAGATACTTGAGGAGATCGAGACCAAAGCAAGGTAAAATGCACCGAAAGGTGTAAAAATAATAAAGGAGTGTTGCAAAAATGGATAAAGAACTTGTACTCACCAAAATAACCGACGTGGGCGTTGTGGCCGTGGTTCGGGCCGACAGCGGCGAAAAGGCCAAGCGCATCGCCGACGCCTGCATGGAGGGCGGCGTGCCCGCCATCGAGCTGACCTTCACCGTTCCCTTTGCCCACAAGGTAATCGAGGAGCTGGCTAAGGAATACTCCGACGGCTCAATGATTTTGGGCGCCGGAACCGTTATGGATTCCGAGACCGCGAGAATTGCCATTCTCAGCGGCGCCCAGTACGTGGTAAGCCCCTATTTTGACCCCGAGACCGTCCGCCTGTGCAACCGCTACCGGGTGCCCGCCATGCCCGGCGCAATGACTATTAAAGAAGTTGTCGCCGCCATGGAAGCCGGAGCCGACGTGGTAAAGGTATTCCCCGGCGAGGCCTTCGGCCCCAAGATCTTGAAGGCTATCAAGGGCCCGGTTCCCCAGGCCAAGCTCATGCCCACCGGCGGCGTAGACGTGAACAACGTGGCCGAGTGGATAAAGGCCGGAGCCTGCGCCATCGGCGT
>CANRJP010000063.1 GCA_947630975.1 uncultured Clostridia bacterium | reverse complement strand
TTCCTTCGTCGTTTTCGTAATTCCGTCAAAAAATCTGCGGCGCAATATGGGCACAATCTCTGTGCGGTATTGCCTTAATTAAAATACAAAAGTTCGTTGCCGTTTTTGTCGACCAAAATCAGCTTGTCCCCTATGGCGAGGCAGGCGGCTTCGGTATTGTCCCGGAAGGGATAGTCGGCGCCCCAGGGAATACGGTTGTATTTCAGCGGGATAACGGGGTTGAGATCCCTGTCGGCGTAACCGAAAAAGCCCGAGGAGCTGCGGAGCATATATCTGCCGCCGAAGCAGTAATCCGCGTCCAGCCATGTGCCCGGAGGGAGGGTGTTCAAGGTGCGGGTAAAATACTGGCCGCCGGCGGTTGTTAGAAAGACCTCGCCGCCGATAACCTCCGCGTTTGGATATGTGAGCCCCACCGTGAGGTTTCCTTCCGTATCGGCCACGCCGTATTTCCCGCCGCGTCCCACAACGGCCAGTCCGCCCCTGAATGAGCTCACGGTGTCATAGCTCACGCCGGCGATTTCTCCGCCGATATTGAGACTGTCGGGAGTGAAGCCGTATTGATTGGAGCGATGGGCGTCTCTGGCGTCAAAATAGCTCTCGAAGCGCACACCCTCCCTGTCGGTCCAGAAAAACTCGCCGTTCCGAAGTACGGTGATTATGCCGTACACGTCCGGCTGGCTCAGCCAGCCCACGTCGTCCGTTATCGGCGAATAGGCGGTGTTGTTGCGGAAATAGTTTACCCTCGGGGTGCCGCTGCGGTAGACGGAGATGGTGTCGGTGTCGCAGCCGTCCACGCTCTCAAAGGTGAAGCGCTCCTTTATCACGTCCTCGCTCCCGTCCGCCAACAGCCGGTAAACCCGGCGGTTGGCGTAAACGGAGGCGTAGCTGTCGGAATAACCATAAACCTTCACCGTGCCCGAAAAGGCGTCGTCGGCGATGTCGACGGTCGCTCTCGGCACAATAACGCTCTTTAAAAAGGAACAGCCCGAAAAAGCCCCGTTCCCGACGGACGCCACCGCCGACGGCAGCCTTACGTAGGTGAGGCTGGCGCAGTCCGCAAGTGCTCTTTCGCCTATAAGGGTGAGGCTTAAGGGCAGACGGATCTCCTCCGCCATGGTGCAGCCCGCCAAAAGCTCCCGCCCCAGCGCGGTAACGCCCTCCGCCACCTCGATGGACGTGACGGAGCTGCGATTCAAATCAAGCATGGGGTCGTCGCCCTCCGTGACGGTCAGCACCCCTTCCGGCGAAAGGCTGTAGGCCAAAACGGGAACCGCGCCGAAAATTATGGCCGCCGCAAACAAAAGTCCGCTCATAAGCTTTTTCAAAGCTATCCCTCCGATCGTTTTGTTCTGATTATATTTTACAACTTTTTTATCAATATGTCAATTCTTAATCTTTACAAATTTGTTTTTATGTGATATAATTAAATTAAGGCAATACCGCACAAAGACCGCAAGTGAGCTTTGTACCCGTCTTGCTTGCATCTTTTCCGACGTTTTTTACGAAAACTCCTTGAAATACGACAGTATTCCTTCGTCGTTTTCGTAATTCCGTCAAAAAATCTGCGGCGCAATACGGGCACAATCTCTGTGCGGTATTGCCTTAAATACAGCTCCTTTGGGGAGGTCGATATTGTGAAACCCGCGAAAACCGGATACATTCAGATTGATACGGCAAAAATTTACTTTGAGATATACGGAAAAGGGGAGAGAAATGTCCTCCTCATTCACGGCAATGGGGAAAGCACCGCCTGCTTCGGCAAGCAGTTCGAGGACTGGAGCCGGGAATTTACCCTCATAGCCATGGACAGCCGGGGTCAGGGGCGTTCCACTTTTGGCCGCAAAAAGCTGACCGTAGCCCAGATAGCCGCCGACGGCTTCGCTCTTTTGGAGGCCCTCGGCGTGAAAAAGGCTTCGGTTGTGGGCTTCAGCGACGGAGCCAACGCCGCCATGGCCATGCTGATGAGCGACAGGGACGGGATAATCGACAGGGCGGTGCTGGCCGGGGGCAATCTCAATCCTCGGGGCGTCAAGGAAATTTATCAGGTGCCCATCGAAATGAACTTCAAGCTGCTGGCGCGTAAGGCCCAGCGTGAGTCCGCCGCCCGTCGGAAGCTGGCGGTTATGTCCCTTATGGTGAGGGAGCCCAACGTGAAGCCCGAGGAGCTGAAAGCCATAAATGTGCCTGTTCTGGTTCTGGCCGGCAGCCGCGACATGATAAAGCCCGCCCACACCCGTCTCATCGCCGGCTCCATACCCAACGCCACGCTGAAAATAGTCCATGGCTGCGACCACTTTGTCTTTGACAAGGCCGCCGACCGGGTGAACAGCGCCGTGCTGGACTTTTTGAACGGAAATGAATAATTACCGGCTGACGATAGCCTATGACGGCAGCCGTTACAGCGGCTGGCAGCGGCAGGGCAACACGGAAAATACCGTTCAGGGCCGGATAGAGACCGCCTTGACGGAAATTTTCGGCCACAAAATCGAAATAAACGGCAGCGGCCGCACCGACGCCGGCACCCACGCGCTGGCTCAGACGGCCTCTTTCAGGGCGGACACCGAAATGCCGACGGAAAAGCTGATGGACGAGGTCAACCGCCTCCTCCCCGGCGACATCGCCGTCACCGCCTTTGACCCCGCGCCGGAGAGGTTCCATGCCCGGCTCAGCGTTACGGGCAAGACCTACGCTTACCGCCTGTGGACGGCGGTTTATCCCAATGTTTTTGAACGTAAATTTGTGTATCATCTGGGAAAGCCGCTGAATATCGCCGAAATGAAGAGGTCCGCCGCCCTGCTTTGCCGGGAGGCGGACTTCATAGGCTATTCCTCTCTGAAAAAATCGAAAAAATCCACGGTAAGAACCGTCCGTTCCATAGAGGTGCTGGAGCTTGGGCCGGAGGTGCGGCTCGTCTTTAACGGCGACGGCTTTCTCTACAACATGGTGCGGATAATGGCCGGGACGCTGGTCGAGGTGGGATTGGGAAAGAGGAGCGCCGAGTCCGTGGCCGTTCCCTTTGAAACCCTCGACCGGGCCGACGCGGGAGAAACTCTGCCCGCCCACGGACTGACACTGGTAAATGTGGAATACTGATGAACCCTGTGGACAAATTAGGAATTAGGAATGAGGAATGAGGAATTAGGAATAATGGCGGGACAGTTACGGCGCTTTGCGCGTGTGTGCTGTAAGCGCAACAACGGTAAAATTATCGGTAGGGCGCGACGACCCCGGCGCGCCGCCGTTCCGCGCCGCTGTACCGCGCCCACAAAAGCGCCACACAAAGCATAACGGCAGAACCGGTTTTCGGTTCTGCCGTTATGTCAGGGAATAAAACAGGCTCCCGCAAGATGAAAAGAGTGATCTAACCGTGACTATTTGTTCAAAAGAGCCTCAACGGTGGCGGCCACAACGGAAAGCTGATGCTCGTCGCACCGCTTTACCAGTCTGACAACGCGGTCAACCTCGTCGGTCATAGCGGGATTTTCGGGGTAGAAGATCACATTCGGGTCAATACCGAGAGCGGCAATTATTTTGCAGAGCGTTTCATAGCTTGGCGTCTGGCCCTCGTTTTCCAAGGCCGCTATGTAACGCGGCGATTTGCCGATTTTTTCGGAAAATTCTTCCCTCGTGAGATCGGCTGCAATACGTGCCTCTTTTACGACCCTGCCAAAAGTGTCGTTCTTGAGCTGCATTATTACTTCACCTCATCTATATTTTACACGTTTTTTAAGACAAAATAAATGAAATAATATAACAATTATCTGATGAGATGTTGTGACATAATCACCCAAAATCCTCAACAAAAACCGAAAATCCGCTGTCCGGTGTTTACTTTATGATTTATTTCCTTGACAATTTTTTCTCTTTGTTATATAATAAACTAAGGCAATACCGCACAGTCTTTTTTACGCGGCATAGTTTGTATAAGAATACAAAATATGGAGGTTTGTTTTATGAAGGAATACGATACGGAAAGACTTGTGGATATCATTCTGGACAGCTATAAAACTCACGAGCTGACGGTCAGGGTAGACGCCGACAATATGCTCAATAAGGATACTCTCATCGAGGTGCTCGAGGAGCTGAGAAAGATACTTTTCCCCGGCTTCTTTGACCGGAACAGGGTGCGCAGCGAATATCTGCGCTTTTTGGTGGGCGAAAGGCTGGAATTTATCCAGTACAATCTGAAAAAGCAGATAGCCCGGGCCTTGGGCGACTGCGAGCTATGCCGAAGCGACTGCGGCGACTGCTCCCGGGCGGCGGGCGACCGCCGCGCCGACGAGCTGGTGTACAAATTTATGGAGAAAATACCGGAGATGAGAGAGTACCTCTACTACGACGTACTCGCGGCCTACAACGGCGACCCGGCGGCCTACAGCTATGAGGAGATAATTTTCTCCTATCCGGGCCTTTTCGCCGTCACGGTGTACCGTGTGGCCCATGAGCTGTGGCTTTTGGGAGTGCCCATGATACCCCGCATCCTCACCGAGCACGCCCACAGCGTCACCGGCATCGACATCCACCCCGGCGCGAAGATAGGCCGCAGCTTTTTCATCGACCACGGCACGGGCATCGTTATCGGCGAGACCACCGAGATAGGCGACAACGTTAAAATATATCAGGGCGTGACCCTTGGCGCCCTTTCCACCAGAAAGGGTCAGCAGCTCAAGGGCGTAAAGCGCCACCCCACCATCGGCGACAATGTGACCATATACTCCGGCACCACCATTCTCGGCGGCGACACCGTGATTGAGAAGGGCGCCACTATCGGAGCCAACGCCTTTATCACCAGCTCGGTGGACGAGGGTATGAGGGTCAGCGTGAAAAATCCCGAGCTGGAATTTAAATAATAAGTTGCTTTGAGGGGAGGAGGTGAGCCTGTGAAGAATAAGACAAACGCCCTTTTTCTGGGGCTTGTGTGGCTTATTATGGCCGCCGGTCTTTGCCGGACGGCGCTGTTCCCGAAGGAGATATGCACGGAGGAGAACCGCTACGCCAACAGGCTCACCCGTCCCACGCCAACCTCTTATTTTGATGGCAGCTTCCAAAGCGGCGTGGAGGCGGCTCTTTCGGATCAGGCCATAGGCTCCGGCCCGGCCCGGAGCGGCTGCAATCTGGTTTCGTCGGGCATAAACGAGGCTCTGCTTTCCGGCCTGTACGAGGCAAATCCGAACCGTTACATCGGGCTCGGCGGCGGCTTGAGCTCCTTCGGGGGATACCTTGTCTACGATACCAGAGAGCTGAAAAAAATGGCCCCCGGCCTTGACCGGGGCGCGGCGGAGATAAACGCCTTTGTTTCCGCTAATCCCGAGGTGCCGGTCTATGTCTACTACATCGAAAAGGACACGGACATCAACTTTGAGACCGGGGAAAAGCCCGGGCTTTACGGGTATTTGAGGGACAGGCTGGCCGTGCCGCCGACCCACATAGCCGCCTTTGGGATAGACAGCTTTGAGGATTACGCCGGGCGGTTTTTCCGCACCGACCACCATTGGGACTACAGAGGTTCGTATCAGGGCTATAAAGAGGTTCTGGAGCTTTTGGACGGCGGTATGCCGCTGGAGCCCGTGGGCGAGATCACTCTGGACGAGCCTTTCAGCGGCTCAAAGGCTGTGGAAAGCGGCGGAAAGGGTGTGCGCACCGAGGACTTCACCGCTTACCGCTTTGAGTACCCCCCCATGTCCGTCTCCGTCAACGGCGCTCCCGTTGGGGATTACGGCGCTCAGGAGGCGTGGATAAGGGGCGAGGCCGCCGAGGGGCTTAGCTACGGCAGCTTTTACGGCGGCGACTTCGGCGAGGTGACCTTCGACACCGACAGCGGCGGCGAAAACCTCCTTGTTTTGGGGGAGTCCCACGACAACGCCATAATAAAGCTCCTTGCGGCGAATTTCGGCCGCACGTTTTCCGTCGATCTGCGCTATTACGAGGTGCAGACGGGCAAAAAATTCAACCTCGGCGAGTACGTAAAGGCCAACGGAATTGATAAGGTGCTGTTCATAGGCAGCATAGGGTTTTATACGTCCGAGGATCTGATTTTGGGGGATTAGTATGCTTTTCAGCAGCATGACATTCTTGATGTTTTTCATGCCTCTGTGTACGGGGGCCTATTTCCTGTGCAAAAACAGAAATTGGCGCAACGCCGTGCTGCTGGTCTTTTCCTTGCTGTTTTACGCCTGGGGCGAGCCGAAGAGCATCGCGCTTATCGTGGCCGCCGCTTTCGCGGCCTGGCTGGGCGGCCTGTGCATGGTGCGCTTCCCGCGTCTGAAAAAGCCGATATTCGCCGCGACGGTTGGGCTGCTGACCGCGAATCTGGTGATATTCAAATATCTTAACTTCATGGCGCGGACGGCGGAGTCCCTGACCGGCCTTGACTTCGGCCTGAAAGAGATAGCCCTTCCCATAGGGATAAGCTTTTACACCTTCCAGATACTTTCATATGTGATCGACCTGTACCGGGGAGAAATATCCCTGCAAAAAAATCCCTTCACGCTCCTGCTTTATGTGAGCCTTTTTCCCCAGCTAATAGCCGGCCCCATAGTCCGCTATAAAACGGTGGAGACCGAGCTCACCGTCCGGAGCGAGAGCCTGAACGGGGCGGCGGCGGGCTGTCGGCGCTTCATTGTGGGACTGGCGAAAAAGGTGCTCATCGCCAACAGAGTGGCTCTGGCGGCGGAAATAATTTACGGCTCCGAAAGCGGAGCCTACGGCACCCTCATGTACTGGCTGGCGTCGCTGGCCTACACCATGCAGATATACTATGACTTTTCCGGCTACAGCGACATGGCCATAGGGCTGGGACAGATCTTCGGCTTCCACTTTCCGGAAAATTTCGACTACCCCTACGCCTCGGCGTCCGTCACCGAGTTCTGGCGCCGATGGCACATTTCCCTGTCCCGCTGGTTTCGGGATTATATATATATCCCCTTGGGCGGCAGCCGTACCACCCGTCTCAAATGGGCGCGCAACATACTGATCGTCTGGGGCCTGACGGGCCTGTGGCACGGAGCGGACTGGAATTTTATAATATGGGGCCTTTACTTTGCGGCGCTCCTGATGGCCGAAAAGCTGGTCTACGGCGGACTTTTGAGCCGCCTGCCGAGAGCCGTCGGCCGGGTATACGCCTTTTTTGCGGTAAATCTAAGCTGGGTGATTTTCAACCTCACCGACCTGAACCGCCTTTGGCGGGCACTTGGAATGATGTTCACCTACCGCCGCACCGACCTTGCCGGGGCAATAATGGCCGACACGTCCATTGTCAACTCGCTGCTCTGGCTGATACCGGCGCTGATATTCGCCTTCCCCGTGACGAGGGAGCTGAAAAAGCGGATAAGGCTCCCCGAGGCGGCGCTGAATTTGGGCTGTCTGGTGCTTCTGCTCCTGAGCGTGGCCTTTATTGTCAGCTCGTCCTTTAACCCCTTCATTTATTTCAGGTTTTAAGGTCAATTATATAATCAATTTTAAAAGGAGGAATTAAAATGGCCTTTTTCAATGATCTGCGGCGGCGGGTAACCGCGTCCGGACAAAACGCCATACAGAAAACCAAAGACATGACCGAAATTTCAAAGCTGAACTCGCTGATTTCCGAAAGAGAGCAATCCATCGACGCCGCCTGTCTGCGGATAGGCAAGCTTTACGCCGAGCTTCACCGTGAGGATTTTGAGCCGGGCTTTGCCGAGGATATAGCCTCCATAGCTCATGACGAAGAAAAGATAGCGGAGCTTCGGGCGCGAATAATGGGAATACGCGGCACCGCGCTCTGTGTGAGCTGCGGCTCGGAAATCCCCGCGTCGGCCGCCTACTGCGAAAACTGCGGCGCCCGTCAGAAGTCCGGCGCCGGAATAATATCCTGTCCGGGCTGCGGCCAGCCGGTGCAGTCCGGCAGCAGCTTCTGTCAGTTCTGCGGCATAGCTATTTCCGCCGCAGCCCCCGACGACATGAATTGGGTCGCCCCCGACGACGGAACGGCCGCCGGTGAACAGTCAACGACTGAACCGTCGCCGACGGAATCGGCTCCGACAGAACCCGTTCAGGCGGAACCCGTTCCGGAGAGCGGCGTCGGCCCTGAAAACGCTGATAAGGAGGAAGGATCGGAATGAAATACTGCGCCAACTGCGGCACCCCGATGGAGGAGACGGACGCCGTCTGCCCGAACTGCGGAACAATAAATCCCCATTACGCGGGCAGGAAAAAGAAAAGCCGCCGCCCGGTTTTGGTGGGCGCGGCAGCGGCGGCCGTAGTGTGCGCCCTGCTGCTGTGCGTTTTTAACGTCGGCTCGGGCTACAGGGGAGTTGTCCGCAATTATGTCAAAGCCGTCGAAAAGGAGGACGGCGACGCTATGCTCAAGCTGGTCTCCCCGACGCTTATTGACGGGAGCGGCCTTGACGGCGGCTATATCTCCGAATATTACAGCCGCACCTTTGAGCAGACCATGAATACTTACGAAAACCGTGTGGGCCGGAATGTCCGCCTCCGCTGTGAGCTCGACGACTTCGAGACCATGGAAAAGCGGGAGAGGGACGACTTTGTGGACGGCTGCGAGGCTATGGGCTATGACATGAGCGGAATTTCAAAGGTGGCCGAGGCGGAGCTTGTCATAAACGCCAAGGGCCGTGACAAGGACCGTGAGTACGAGGAGGATATTATCCTTGTCAAGGAAAATGGCAAGTGGAAGATATGGGACAGCAATCTTACCTTTATTTGGTAAATCAATGGGCTGGCTGCATGAAGAGCTGCCGCCGCGCCCTTTATAATTGTCACATTTACGGTACATATACGCAAACAAAAGTATCTGCACCCGCAATATTTCTAATTCCTCATTATTCCACACCGCACAGCTCCCTTATTGCCTCCCAGGCGTCGTCGATGCCCATGCCAGTCTCGCCGCTGACGGGGATTAGAATGTCGTCGTCCTCGAGGTTCAGGGCGTAGTACACCTCGTCCAAGTTGCCGGTGAGCTTTGTCTTGGCGATTTTGTCGCACTTTGTGGCGAAAATTAGAGCGAAGCCCTGTCTTTCCCTTATCCAGCCCAGCATGGTCTTGTCGTCCTCGGTGGGGGAGTGGCGGGCGTCCACCAGCAGGGCGGTACACTTGAGCTGTTCGCGGCTGTTGAGATATGTCTCTATCATGGCGGCCCAGCGCTTTTTCTCCTCCTTGCTGACCTGGGCGAAGCCGTAGCCCGGCAGATCGACGAAGTGAATGCTGCCGTCTATGTTGTAAAAATTGATTGTGGCGGTTTTGCCGGGCTTCGAGCTGGTGCGGGCAAGGCTTTTCCGGTTGAGGAGCTTGTTTATCAGCGAACTTTTCCCCACGTTGCTCCTGCCGGCAAAGGCTATCTCCGGAAAGTCGGTTTTCGGGTACTGGGCGGGGGATACCGCGCTTATTGTCAGCGAGGCGTTATGAATATTCATGGTGATGGGGTCTCCTTTCCACCGTCACGGGAGGCAGGCTTATTTCGGACAGGGGAACCACGGGCATGAGGGCCCTTTGCAGCACCTCGCGGCAGTCCTTCACCGGAATGAAGTTTATCTCATAGCGAATCGAGGCGGGTAGCTCTTCAAGATCCTTGCGGTTTTCGTCGGGAATGATTATGTTCCTTATCCCCAGCCGGTAGGCCGCAAGGGATTTTTCCTTAAGGCCGCCTATGGGCAGCACCCGTCCCCGCAGGGAAATTTCGCCCGTCATGGCCAGATCCGCCCGAACCGGACGGCAGGTGAGGGCGCTTGCCACGGCGGTGGCCATGGTTATTCCGGCGCTGGGGCCGTCCTTGGGCGTGGCTCCCTCGGGAATGTGTATGTGTATATCCTTTGTCTTGTAAAAATCTCCGTCTATCTTCAGTTCCCGCGCCATGGTGCGGATGAAGCTCACCGCCGCTTTGGCGGACTCCTTCATCACGTCGCCCAGACTGCCGGTCAGCTCAAGCTTGCCGGTTCCGTCCATTATGCCCGCCTCGATCTCGAGGGTGTCGCCGCCCACGCCGGTCCAGGCCAGGCCGGTTACCACGCCCACCAGCGGCTCCTTTTCCATGACGGGGTCAAGAAATTTCCGAGGCCCCAGCAGCTTGTGAAGGGAGGGTACGCTGACGGTGACGGAGCGGCGCCCGCTCACTATATCCATGGCGGCCTTGCGGCACAGGGTGCCCAGCTCCCGTTCCAGATTGCGGACGCCGGCCTCGCAGGTGTAGCCGCTTATAACGGCCTCGACGGCATCTTCCTTTATGCGGAAGCTGCTTTTTTTCAAGCCGTGTTTTTTCATTTGCTTGGGCAGAAGGTGGTTCATGGCGATGTTCAGCTTTTCTTCCCGGGTGTAGCTGGACAGCTCTATGACCTCCATGCGGTCAAGCAGGGGCCTCGGCACGGGATCGAGAGAGTTGGCGGTGGTGATGAACAGCACCTTTGACAGGTCGAGAGGCAGCTCAAGATAGTTGTCCCGGAAAGATGAGTTTTGCTCCCCGTCCAGCACCTCCAGCAACGCCGCCGCCGGGTCGCCGTGGCCGTCGCTGCACACCTTGTCTATCTCGTCCAGCAGTATTAATGGATTCATGCTGCCCGCCTGATTGACGGCGTTCACCAGCCGGCCGGGCATGGCGCCCACGTAGGTCTTTCTGTGGCCCCTTATTTCCGCCTCGTCCCGAACGCCGCCAAGGCTCATTCGGGCAAATTTACGGCCCGTGGCTTCGGCCAGGGATCGGGCTATGGAGGTCTTGCCCACGCCGGGAGGGCCCACAAGGCAGAGCACCGTACCCTGAACGCTGCCGGTGAGCTGATGCACCGCCAACTGCTCAAGAATGCGCTCCTTGACCTTTTCCAGCCCGTAGTGATCCCTGTTCAGAATCGTGCGGGCGTTTTCTATATCGTTGTTTTCCTCGGTGTATTTGTTCCATGGAAGCTCGAGAATGAGATCCAGATAATTTCGAGAAACGGTGTTCTCAGGCGAGGTGGGGGCGGAGCGATCCATACGCCGAGCCTCGGCCAGAGCGGCTTTTTTAACCTGCTCTGGCAGGTCGGCGGCGTTGATTTTTTCCGTGTACTCGTCGGCCTCGGAGCCGTCGTATTCGCCAAGCTCCTCCTTTATGGCCCGCACCTGCTCCCGAAGGAAGTAATCCCGGTTATTTTGCTCCATTTGCTCGTTTACGCGGTCGAGGATCATTGCCTCGGTTTCCAGCACCTTCAGCTCGGTGCTGACGAGCTCTATCAGTCTCCGTGCCCGCGCGTCAAGGCTCAGAGTCTCCAGTATCTCCTGCTTATCCTCGACCTTGATGAGTATGTTCCCGGCCAGAGCGTCCAGCATTGAGTCCGGCTCCTGCTGGAAAATATGGGCGAAAAAGGCGTCCGTGGCGACGGAGGGGTTGTCGCGGCCGCTAAGTATGCGAAAGCCGTCCACAAGAGCCTTAAGCCGACGGACAGCGGCCTCCAAGGCTATGGGGTCGATGTCGTCAACCGAGCGGCAGCGGCTTATCTCCGCCCTCAGGCAGCTGCCGTCGTCGTCAAAGCCGATCAGTATCGCCCTTGAGCAGCCCTCTATATGTATGCGGACGCCACCGTCGCTCAGGTCTATTTTTTGCTTTATCCGAGCCACGGTACCTATGGGATAAAGGTCCTTAAAACCCACGTTTTCCGCATTTTCGTCCCTCTGCGAAACCAGCAGTATCAGCCGGTCGCCCTCAAGAGCCTGCTCAACGGCGGCGACGGACTTGGGTCTGGCTACGTCGAAGCTCAGGTTCATGTAGGGAAAAACCACCAGACTGCGCACCGCAATCAGGGGCATTGTTTTGTGTCTTGCCGTTCTTGCCATTATCATCTCGCCTTTCATGTCGCCTTTCGTGCAAAAGGAATTTTGCTACTATATTATAGCGGTTTTGCTCCGTTAAGTCAATAGTTAAAAGTAAAAAAATTAGGAATGGGGGATGGGAAATGAGGAATGAGGAATGAGGAATAAACAAGGAGCTGTAAAAAAAGTCACAATGTAACATGGAGGCACGGGGCCGGTCGAAAAAATCGTGCAGAACGGACGAAAATCAGCTCTCGCAGGCGGCGGGCGAAGCCTGACGCTGAGAAAGCCCTCCCGACGGCGTACATAGGTACGCCGAGGGTGATTTTCGTTCGTAGTTCAAGGGCTTAAAATACAAAGAAAAACCGTCTTTTTCTCGTAAAAAGGCGGTTTTTCCACATCAATTTACAAATTTGATTGTATTGCCGGATTTATCAATACATAAATTTGGCTTAAATAAAGGTTTTTTGCCCTTGAACGGTCTGCGCGATTTTTTATAGTCTTATTCGTTTGATACCTCTCCCGCCGAAGTAGTGCGCACATTCAGCACGCCTCCGGCGCAGGTGCTGTCGCTCTTTACGGCGAATTTTACGGTGACGCTGTCCTTGCCCTGGGTCAGATTTTCGGGGATTTCGTAGAACACGTTGTAAGGAGTGTCCACGGTGTTGCGGTCGATGGTCTGACTGCCTATGCTCACCCCGTCGACAAGGATGTCGAATTCACGGATATAGTGTCTGCCGTCGGCGTCAAAGGGGCCGTCCGGTCCCCAGTAGGACACATACAGATAGTTGGGCTTCTCGCTGTCCACATTCAGCTCATAGCTGAAGTACGAATCGGCGCTGCCGTAGGCGTCACGCCAGAAATAGGTTGTGATGCCGCCGGTGAGGCTGCCGTTGTGGGAGTTTTTACCCTCCTGACCGTGACCTATTTCGTCCTGCTGTCCGTCGGGGATTACCGAATCGATAGTTATGTCGTTCAGGGCCTTTTCGTATGGGTCGGCCTGGGCGTTCAGGTACCAATATACATTGTGGAACCGGTGATGTATGGAATAGAAGGGCGCGAGGGTCAAGGTCTGACCGTTGGAGGTGTACTGTCCGTCTATCTTGAACTCCAGCTTTGACAGGTCAACGGGGGTAATGAAGCCGTCGGGGTCGGCGCTCTCGGTCTTGAGGGAGGGGACGGCTACGGTGTTGGACGGCAAGGACGTTTCCCTGACTCTTGTGTCCTCGGCCAGCAGGTCGAAGCCCTCCAGCTCGGTGCCAAGAGGGGCCGCCAGCACGATGGGCCCGTATTTGAAGGCCACCTTGTTTTCGCTGTCACGGGCGGTATAGACCGACAGGCTCATGGGCAGGGTCAGCTCCACGGCGTCGCCCTCGCTCCAGTCCCGCTCGACGGTGATATAGCCGTTCTCCGGCTTGGTTTCAACGGCCTCGCCATTTACTGTGGCGGTCATGCCGTCGGCCCATGCGGGAACGCGGAGCTTCAGCGCGGCATGGCCGCTGCCGCCCGCGACGGTTATACTGACCTTGTCGGAATAGGGCAGCTCCGTTTCCATACGGAGGGTAAGTCCCGTTTCCTTCCACGTCACTTGAGATGGAATGTAGAGGTTGACATAAAGACTGTCAAGGTCTTTGTAATAAATCATCTTTGAGTAACGGCCGGGATTTTCCATACCGCTGCCGGTGCAGCACCACCATGAGCTGTCCGGCGTGCCGTAAATGCGGAAGTGGCCCGGCAGCATGGAGGTGAAATACATCTTGTTGCCGGTTTCCGGGTCTTGGGAGCCGAGAATGTCGTTATAGAGGGCGTTTTCAACAAAGTCAATGTATTTGCCCTGATGATCCCAGCGGAAGAGGTGCTCGGTGAGCTTAATCATGTTGTAGGTGTTGCAGGTCTCGGCATCCTTGATGTTGAGGGTCTCGGCGCCCTCGGCCTCAAAGTGTTCGCTTACGCTGTTGCCGCCGATGACGAAGGAGCGGTGATTTACCACCCTGTCCCAGAAAAACTCCGAGGCGGCTCTGTAATCGGTATGGCTGCCGTCGCTGTCATAAATGGCCGCCGCGCCGACTATCTTGGGTATCTGGGTGTTGGCGTGCTTGCCGCTCAGCTCGTCTTTTCCCTCGGCGAGGGGGTCGACAATGGCCTTGTGAGTGAAGCGGACGGCGGCGTCGAGATAGGTTTCATTACCGGTGATGTCGTAGAGCTGGGCAAAAACGTCGTTCATGCCGCCGTGCTCGGTGTTCAGCATATTCTGCATCTGGTCGTCGCTGAGATTGGAGATGCCGTCCGCGGCCCAGTCGGCGAACTTCGTTACGACGTCCAGCGCCCGGTCTATTCCGGCGATGTTGTAGGCGTCGATGAGGCCCTGATATATTTTGTGTACGCTGTACCAGGGCACCCAGGCCCCGTTCAGGTCAAAGCCCCCGGCGTTTATTGTGCCGTCGAAGGCCTGCTCAAAGGGCTTTATGCTCAAGCCGCCGATATAGCCGCTTCCGGTTTCCGTCTGTATGCGGGCCAGCTCGCCGACGGCGTACTCCAGCTTTTCCCGAAGCTCGCCGCCGTAGCGGGCGGATTCGACGCAGGCGGAGCTGACGGCGCTCATCCAGTGACCCAGGGAATGGCCGCTGATGCCCATATTTTCGGGCCAGCCCGCCCAGCCTTGGGACTCCCAGCCGCCGTAGCGTTCGGCCTTGGGGGTCAATCCGGCGGCCTCCATGCTTGGGGCCAGCAGCCTATCCGGGTCAATGGCCATGAGATAGTCCTCGTTCAAATTCCGGGCGGTGAGGAACATACCGTCCAGCAGTGTCACGTCGCTTAAGGGCATAAACTGTCCTCCTTCTTCAATTTCGATGGGCTGTGCCTCCGCCCCGGTGAGAGGGGCAAGGGTGGCGCTGTTCCAAAGGAGCAGCTTGGCCTTGAAGCCCGGATAGATGGGAGACGGAGCCGTTATTTCGACCTCCTTTTCCTCTGTTGGAACAAGCGTCTTTGTGCTGACGGCGGAAAGCGCTCCGTCCCCGTCAAATACCGCCAGAGCGGCGGTGAGCTTGTCGGCCCTGTCAGTGTAAACGCCGAAGCGGGCGGTGAGCTCTCCGTTTTTGTTCGTAAGGACTCGGGCCACGCTGTAATCCGGGTCGATGCTGTCGCTGTAAACGGTGACGGCGGCGGTTACGGAGTACTCGTCCGCGCCAACGTAAGCCGTGCCCTTCACGGTGTACTCGCCGTCGCGGACGGCCTCGAATGGCTCCCAGGTTACTTTTGCCTTGCCGGAGGCCCCGCCCTCAAATGTTACGCCTATTGAGGAGGGCAGAGCAGGAACCGTGCCGACGTAGGCGCTGACGCTGACTTCCTCGAAGCTCTCGGCCTTGGCGGGCTCCACGGGAATAAGGGTGAAGCCGTTCAGGCAGACGAAATCAATGGCCTGAAGCCAGTAAATATTGAGGAAAAAGTAGTCCGCGTCTCCGTCGGCGGTGATAAGCGCCTCGTGCTTTTCCCAAGGCAGATTGCGTAGCACATTGTCGCCGTCGTACTCGTCCACGTTGACGCCGCCGCTGCCGCTCCATACTATTTTTCCGTTCGCCGCGTCGGAACAGAAATCATCGGAATTTATGGCTCCGAACCGTATTGACGAGTTGAGGGAAGAGTTCCGGGCGTTGGTGAACACGTAGTAGGAAAAGTAATAGCTCCTGCCGCCCTCGATTGGTATGTATGACTGCAAGGAACGCTGTCCGTTCCAGTAGCAGCCGTCGGCATCGGTTATGTACTCGCAGAGGAAGTAGTCGCTGCCCGTGGCGGACAGGGCTCCGCCGCTGGAGTAGTAAAAGGCGTTTTTGCCGTTGGCCTCGCCCTCGCTGCCCA
>CANRJP010000062.1 GCA_947630975.1 uncultured Clostridia bacterium | reverse complement strand
ATAACTATATTTTGCCATGAAAAAACCGACCTCCCTATCGTTAGATTTTTGGTCTAACTTTTGGGGGTCGGTTCATTCCCGGAGACTTTTTCTTATTATGGTTAAATGAAAAAATAGATATTGTTGGATTTCTCTGCAAAAACAAGGTATCTGGACTTTTTACTAAAATCGAAGCAATTTTTAAACCGCCTTACTTAAATTCCACCGAAACATTGCCGCTGCCCACCGCCGCGGCGAGGCCGGCGGGGTCGTCGATATGGCCTATTTTCGTATAGCTGTACGAGGTGTTGAAGGTTTTGTAAAATACCACCACACAGCTTGAGCCGTAGAGCATTATGTCACCCTCGTGAATCGTGCCGGGATTAGAGGCCGCTGAGGGGAGATTGCCGTCGAGGTAATAATATTTTTCGTTGCCGTTCAGCTCACTCATATCGAGAGTCATGGGCAGCAGCTTTTTAAACTCCGCCGCCGTGGCGTTGTCCTCCAGTGTGGCGGTAAAAGCTGCGCCGCCAATGGTAAGTGTCATTTTGTTGTCGGTCACTTCCGGTTCCTCCTCTATTTCGATATCAAGACTGTTCACCCATTCTTCAACAGTGTCCCTTGAGGCTCCGCCGCTGAAACGGCGGCCGTCAAGCCAGTTTGCACCGGGCGCAAGGGGAACAAGCTCTCTCGTGGATATGCCGCTGCTGCCCGACGTGCAGAAGGGAACTACCGTTTTCCCCTCAAAATCATAGCTCTCAAGGAAGGTGTAAATGAGCTTCGGCGCCTTGCCGTACCAAATGGGGAAGCCGAGGAATACAACGTCGTACTGCTCCATGTTTGCGACCGTTCCCGAAATTTCCGGACGGGCGGAGTTGTCGTACTGCTCCTTGTATGCGCGGGTGTTCTCATCATAGTAATTGTTGTTTTCCTCGCCGTAGGGCTCCACGGGGACAATCTCGAACTTGTCCGCGCCGGTTATGTCGGCAATGTGGTTTGCAATCCCATCGGTGTTGTTGGTCCAGGAGAAGTAGGCCACGAGCATCTTACTGCCCGCCGAGGGCTGCTGCTCGGTCATTTCGATGGGAGCCAGCATGTTCATATCCCAAAGGAACATTTTGGTTTTTGCCGCGCCGGAAATGGAATTTTCGGCGTTTATCGTCCCGTTTTCGGGGGCGTATATTCTGCTTGCCGAAAGGCGGCCCGCCTCGTCATAGCCCGCGATTATCAGCTTGCCGCCCTCAGGCACGTCGGTCACGGTGACGGACGTGCCGTTTTGGCTTATTCCGGCAGCAAGTGCGTTGGTGCAGATAAGCGCCAGTGCCAGAATAAAAATCAATACCCTTTTCATAATGATTTCTCCTTTCACTTCGTTATGGTGACAGTTTGTGTCTCGCCGTCCCATTCAACATTCAGGTTAAAGCTCTCGGCTACAAAGCGAATGGGGAGCATTGTGCGGCCGTTGATTATCGCCGGGGCCACATCAAGGAACCTTGCCTCCTCATTCAAAAACGCGGTGTTGCTGTCCACCTGCATGAGGATGATGTCGCCGTTCAGCTCAAGAGCGACGGTCTGAGTCTCATTTTCCCAGCCTACCGCCCCGCCCAGCTCTTCAATGACCGCCCTAATGGGCAGCAGCGTCCGCTCGTTGGAAACCACGGGGACCGTGTCCTCGCTATCAATGGGCTTTTCCGCTCCGTTGACGGTCATTGTGGGACTGCCGATTTGAAAGGAAATTTCCATGTCTGCGCCCTCGGCCCCGCAGCCGGTAGTAATACCCAAGCACAGCACTACGGACAAAAGCACAATAAAAAGCCTTTTCATTGTTAATTCAACTCCGTTTCTCAAAAAATGTTATAACGTCTCAACCCACTTTTTAAGCTCGTCGGGCGAGTGTCTTCCGTTCAGCAGTCTGCCCTCTTTTATCGTAGCGGTCGGTGAAACGGAGCCCTTTAAGCCTTCAACCGTCTTTCCGAAGCCGCTGCCGCCGGAGGTGGCAAACAGCACGATTTTCTTGCCGGAAAAATCATAGCTTTCCAAAAACGTGTTTATTATTGTCGGCGCCACGTACCACCAAATGGGGAAGCCCAAGAGGATCGTGTCGTACGCCTCGATATTAGCGCCCTTGTCCGCAAGGGCCGGGCGGCTCGATTTGTCCCGCATTTCCACCGAGCTGCGGGAGTTTTTGTTCTGCCAGTTCAGATCCGCGCCTGTGTAGGGAATTGCGGGTTTGATCTCGTATATGTCCGCCCCTGCCGCCTCGGCGAGATTTTTTGCGGCCCTCGCCGTCGTTCCGCTTGCGCTGAAATACGCTACCAATGTTTTGCTCATATCCGTTATCTCCTTTTTAATTTATTTAGGCCATATTTTATTCAAGATCAAGCCCGTTAAGCCAGCTTTCAATGTCGTTATCGGAGGCTCCGCCGGAGAACCGGCGTCCGTCCAGCCAATTTGCATCGGGCGCACTTTTAGCCAGATTTTCGACGCTGGGGCCAATACCGCTACTGCCCGAGGTACAAAACGGAACAACGGTCTTTCCAGCAAAGTCATAGCTCTCCATAAACGTATACATAATTTTGGGGGCCTGACCCCACCAGATGGGATAGCCGATGAACACGGTTTCATATCCTTCCATATTTTCAACGGAGCCGGAGATGGCAGGCCGGCAGGAGTCGTCGCCCTGCTCCCTTGTGGCGCGGGTGGAAGAATCGTTGTAATCAAGGTCGGCGTCCGTATACGGCTCCTCCGGCACGATCTCGTAAATATCGGCGCCAAGCTCCGACGCTATTTTCTCCGCAACGCCCTTTGTGTTGCCGGTGCAGGAGAAGTATGCTACCAGCGTCTTGCCCTCCGATGTGTCTCCCGTTTCCGCCGTCTCATCGACTTCAGTCGGTTCGCTCTCCGGCGAAAGCGCGTCGGTGGCTTCGCTTTCCTCCGGTTTGTCAACGCTTTCGGTCTGTCGGGCAGCGGAAGCTCCCATATCATCGGATGCGTCCTTATCGGCCCCCGAGCCGCAAGCCGCAACGGTCAATACCATACACAGGGTCAATGCCAATATCAATAACTTTTTCATATAAAACAACCTCTCTTTAATATTAATTTCAAACTACATTTCCGGCTTTCTGTTTGCCGTTCTGCGCCATAACGCCCGCCAGCGCGTGGGGAACCTCCAGATAGCCGATCTCGTCGGCGGTCAGCTCCAAATCCACGGCCTTTGCCGCGCCCTCCACATGAGAGAGCTTTGTCGCGCCTACAACCGGGGAAGTCACCTTTGTTAAAAGCCATGCAAGAGAAATTTCCGTCATGGAAACGCCGTGTTTTTCCGCAAGCTCCTCCACCCGGGCGATGATTTTCCCGTCCGCATCCGCCGTTGCGTCATACTTGAAGCGGGCATAAGCGTCCTCCTCAAACCGCTTCGAGGTTTCTCCCGGGTGCCGGGAAAGTCTCCCGCTTGCCAATGCGCTGTACGGCGTCATGGCGATATTTTGGTCGGCGCAGAACGGGGCCATTTCCCGTTCCTCCTCCCGGGCGATAAGGTTGTAATGCCCCTGTACGGACACAAATTCCGTCAGTCCGTGCTCCCTGGCGTAAAAGTTCGCCTTGGCAAGCTGCCACGCGAAGCAGTTGGATATGCCGATGTACTGCGCCTTGCCGGACTTTACGGCGTTGTGCAGCCCCTCCATTATCTCCTCCATGGGGGTGTGATAGTCCCACATATGATAGATATAAAGGTCAACATAGTCAAGGCCGAGATTTTGAAGGCTTTGATTGAGATAGTTTTCGATGTGCCGCTGGCCGGTCACGCCGCCGTCGATTTCCTCCTGGATGCGGGGCGTAAACTTGGTGGCGATAACATAATCGTCCCGCTTTGCAAAGTCCCGCAGGGCTTTGCCCACAAACTGCTCACTGGTTCCGTTCTGGTACACGATAGCGGTGTCAAAAAAGTTTATCCCCAAATCAAGACCGCGCTTGATTATTTCTCTCGCCGTTTGCTCATCTACCGTCCAACTGTGCTGTCCCGTGGCGGCGTTGCCGAACCCCATGCAGCCCATGCAGATACGGGATACCTTCAAATCCGATTTCCCCAAATTTGCATATTTCATTGTACCGTTCCCTTTCCTTTCAAAGAAAGACACCGTGCGGGGCCTATTTTCCCGTATGCGGCGTCAAAGAACCGCTCGGAATACGTCAGTATTCTGAGGAACCTTTTCCTTGCATACGAAAAAATATCCTCCCGCACGGTTCGAAGGAGTTTAAACCGTCGCGGTGTTCGACTCCTCATTGCCTAAGGGCATAGGATAAAGCGCGAGTACCGGCCCTAAATTCTTCTTCATTTTTAACAACCTTCTACAAAAAATTATTCTGACTTTGTGTCAACATAGTTATTATAGCACTATTTTGTCACTATGTCAATATGTTTTTGAAAAAATATTGACGTCGTGTCAATATTTTTGTTGGTTGTTGCCCGATAAGTTAGGATTTACTTTTCAATGTCAATTTCTTTTATAACCTTTGCCGGAACTCCGGCGACAACCGCGTTCGCGGGGACGTCCCTTGTAACCACCGCACCTGCGGCCACGACGGAGTTTTCGCCTACCGTCACGCCCGGCAGCACCGTAGCGTTGGAGCCTATCCACACGTTAGCCCCTATCCTGACCGGAGCGGGGATATTGTCGTGCCTTCTTTCCGGCGGCAAGGCGTGATTTACGGTGGCAAGGACAACATTGTGCCCGATCAAAACTCCGTCGCCTATCGTTATGCCGCCCCAATCCTGAAAACAGCAGCCGGAATTTATAAACACGTTTTTCCCCAACGTGATATTCAAGCCGCAGTCCGCGTAAAATGGAGGGAAAAGGCCGAAGCCTTCATCGACCGGCTTTCCGATAAGCTCCGAAAAAATTCCCCGCAGCTCCGGCGGCTCGTGATATGAGCCGTTAAGTCTCGCCGTTATTTTCAGCGCCCGCTGGCTGAGCCCGTGCATCGCCAGATGCATATCCGAGCCGGCTTCGGCGGCCGTGCCGCTGTTCATTTTTGTCAAAAGCTCCTGTGCTGTCATTCCTCATTCTCCTTTAATGCTTGGATTTCCCTTGCCTCGCTCAACGGACGTATGGTTTTCATATCCCATAAAAATATTTTAATCTTATCCACAGTTTTGATTTTATCTTTAATATTTGCCGTAAACGTGCCGCTTCCCTTAGTGATCTCCACTCCGGATAAAAACTTGTCCCTGTAAAACGCCGTAATCAGCGTACTGTTTTCCGGGGCGTTATTGACCGTGATCTCGCCACTTTCCCCGTCGTATGCCACGGTCACATCACCGGCGGCCGGTTCGGCCATGACAAGCTCTATGCCCTCATTTTTACCGAGGTTGCGGCTGTACTGCTTATCGGTCGGATTGTTCCAATGCTCGTGTACGCCCAAATTGGTGATAACTTTCCCGAAGCTGTCGGTGTAAACCGTGCCGGATGGGGCGTTTTTAACAAGTCCCGCCTCATGCAGGTAATTTTCATTCGTCGCGTCGCCCGCGGAATAATTGTTGTCCGTGACAGCGGGCTCGTTCATGAGGAAATCCGCGCCCACCGAATCAATGGCGACCGGGTCCTGCGACATGAATATACTTGAGGTGAAATCGCCGTTGAACGGCTCCTGCCGCCATTTTGAATTGTTAAGCGTAATTGACGCGCCCTCTGACGGCGCGCAGATAATGGCGTCGAGCATAAACAAGACTGTCTTGCCGCCGAGGTGCCTGTTCGCCATTAAATCCACGAGCGGGCTGTAAATTCCCATTTCGCTTCTCGTCAGCCATTGGTGCAAATTGGCCCCCTCCGGCGGACGCATCGCGTTGCCGTTGATGAACGAGCCGAAGTGATTTTTGCCGCACAGCGTTATTCCGTAGCTGTGTCCCTTTAAATTCGCGAAGTTAATAATATACTTCGCCTCGGTAACGCAGGTGGGGAGGTAATTCACCGCCCCGCTGAAGCTGTGCGACCATACTATCGGCGCGTTTTCGTCGGCGACGCCGTTATCACGGTTTACAAAATTCACGCCATTCAGTATTCCCTCGGTACACATTTTTTCCATATAATCGGGGAACAGCCGCGACACGTCGTAGACCGTGATATCCGACGGCGCGACTCCCGCGTCCTCAACGAGCGATGTGAGCAGCACCTTTAAAAGCACCGGATTTGTATAGCTCATTCTCGTTTCGCCAGAGGTGTCGTCATCCATCACCGCCGAGCCGTTTATATTAGCCTTTATCGCTATCTTTTCACCGGGCTTGTAGCCGCCGCTTTCACCGTTTCGCTCGTTGCGGTTTTCAAACAGCGCCGCCCATCCGTCCGCCGCCGTCGAGGCGCCGCCCAGCGTCGCAACGGAATCGGAGACCATATTCCGCATAACGTCCTCGTTAAAATTATCGGGCTCCCACCAGTAGCCGTTTCCGTCCCAATCGACGGAGTCCGGCTCATATGCCCATACGACACGTCCGGGCATGGCGCCGACGCCCTCGCCGTAAGGCTCGTGCGCGGGGAAGCCCTCCGCCGCGCCAACACTTGAAGATACAGATAACATCATGGCAAAAGCAAGCGCGGCACAAAATATTGACGCTCTCTTCAAACCAATATCACCCTTCCAAATAATCCTTAAAAAACCTCTCAAGCCTGTCAAAGGGAATGGCGTTCTTTCCGCCGCCGTCGTACAAATCTGTATGAACCGCGTCGGGAATGATGAGCAGCTCCTTATTATCCGTGAATTTGCTGCCGTTTACCATGTCCGCGTACGCATCGCGGCTGAAATAGCACGAGTGCGCTTTCTCGCCGTGCACAACAAGCACGGCGCTCCTGATTTCATTGCTGTAGCGCAAAATCGGCTGATTTATAAACGACATACAGCCGATAATATTCCAGCCTCCGTTGGAGTTGAGCGAGCGCTTATGATAGCCGCGCTTCGTTTTGTAGTAGTCATAGTAGTCCTTTACGAAGAAGGGCGCGTCGTCGGGGAGCGGGTCAACGACTCCGCCGCCCAACGCGTAGCTACCGTTTTTGTAGTCGGTTATTCTCTGCGCGTTCAGTGCTTTTTTTGCCTCATACCGTTTTTCCTCGCTGTCGTCCGCGTCGAAATAACCCTTTGCGTTGACGCGCGTCATGTCGTACATGGTCATTGCCGCCGTCGCCTTGATCCGCGTATCGAGCGCTGCGGCGTTGAGAGCCATGCCGCCCCAGCCGCAGATGCCGATTATGCCGATCCTTTCCGGGTCAACATTGTCCTGTACGGACAAAAAGTCCACCGCCGCCTGAAAATCTTCCGTGTTAATATCGGGGGATGCCATGTACCGCGGTTCGCCGCCGCTCTCACCCGTGAACGACGGATCAAAGGCGACAGTCAGAAATCCACGCTCCGCCATTGTCTGGGCGTACAAGCCCGACGCCTGCTCCTTTACGGCCCCGAACGGTCCGCACACCGCGATTGCCGGGAGCTTTCCGTCCGCGTCCTTGGGCACGTACATATCCGCGGCCAATGTAATTCCGTAGCGGTTGTGAAACGTCACCTTTTTGTGGTTTACCTTATCGCTTTTCGCAAAAGTTTTGTCCCATTCGGTTGTAAGCTTTATCGTCTCCGTCATTTTGATTTACCGTCCTTTCAAATAATTGATTTTTCAATAGAGGCCAAAGGCCCACCATTATTTTATACAATAATCATACATCGAAAAAGTGCCGTTGTCAAATACTTATATCGAATAAAACAATATGCTTGACAGGCATATTATAATGTGATAAAATAAAGCTAAGGCTTTATTTTACATTTGATTTTGTGCGCCGCCGAAATTTTTCTCGCCCAAGGCTCAGAAACGGCGATGCGCAATTTTATCATAAATTTTTGCAAATTTATGATAAAATAAAGCCAAGTGGAGGTGACCATACAATGGAAATACGTGTGTTAAAATACTTTCTCGCGGTGGCCCGGGAACTTAGCATTTCAAAAGCCGCCGAAGCTTTGCACATCACCCAGCCAACGCTGTCCCGTCAGCTCATGGACTTGGAGGAAGAGCTTGGCACAAAGCTCATCGTGCGCAGCAGCAAGCGGCTTTCGCTGACCGGCGACGGTATGCTTCTTAAACGGCGGGCCGAGGATATAGTAAGCCTTACAGATAAGACCCTGTCGGAATTTACGTCCGGCAACGACATGATAAACGGCGACATTTACATCGGCGGCGGGGAATCGGACGCGATGAGGTTGATAGCCCGCATCGCGGCGGAAATGCGGGCGGAATACCCCAACGTTCGTTTTCATATTTTCAGCAACGACAGCGACGATATCGCCGATAAGCTGGAAAAGGGCTTGCTCGATTTTGGAGTATTTATAGAGGTTGCCGACATAACGAAGTACGAATATCTGCGAATTCCGGCGTATGACACGCTGGGGATTTTGATGCGCAGCGACAGCCCCCTTGCCGTGCGCGACGTTATACAGCCTGAGGATTTGTGGGAGCTACCGCTCATCGTATCCCGTCAGATACTGCACAGCAAAGACGTTATGAAGTGGCTCAAAAAGGATTTCGACCAGCTCAACGTGGCTGCGACCTACAACCTTTTGTACAACGCCGCGATTATGGCCGACGAGGGCCTGGGCTATGTTTTGTGCCTCGACAAAATCATACGGACAAACGAAAAGAGGACGGTATGCTTTCGTCCTCTCGCTTCGGATATAAAAATACATATTGACATCGCGTGGAAAAGGAACCAAGCCTTTTCCAAACCCGCGGAGCTGTTTTTGGAGAGGCTTCGTGAGAAATTCGGAGGTACGGTTTAAGCTTATCATGCCGCCGCAAGGCGCGGTAAAATTAAAATAGGGAATGTGATAAATCTCCCTTTATTTCAAGTTGTATTGACATTTTGGAATAAGTAGGATAAAATATAATTAAAACAAACGAGCATAAATTTTTGTTATTTAGGAGGGTACATATGGAATACCGCACATTGCCCCACGGGGGCGAAAAAATCAGCGTTATAGGGCTGGGCGCCGGCAGCCTCAGCGGCACGGTGGAGGAAATGTCCGCCGTTATCGACCGCGCCATAGAAAACGGCGTCAACTACTTTGACCTCGCGCCCTCGGTCGAGCTGCCGTGGCACGCATACGCGGAGGCGTTTTCGGGGCGCAGGGACAAGGTGCTGACACAAATGCACTTCGGCGCGGTCTACGGCGACGGCAAGTACGGCTGGACGAGGGATTTGGAGGAAATCAAGCGTCAGTTTGCCGTTAATCTTGAACTTTTGAAAACAAGCTACACCGACGTTGGGTTTATACATTGCATGGACGACACGGACGATCTTGACGAGGTGATGAACGGTGGCCTGTGGGACTACATGAAAGCCCTCAGGGCTGACGGCGCGATACGCCATCTGGGCTTTTCCTCACACAATCCCGACATAGCGAGGCGAATACTGAACACGGGCCTTGTGGATATGTTCATGTTCAGCATCAATCCGGCCTACGACTACCAAAAGGGCGAATACGCCATGGGCGAGGTCGCGGAGCGGGCGGCCCTTTACCGCGACTGTGAAAGGCTCGGCGTCGGCATTTCCGTCATGAAGCCCTTTGCCGGAGGCCAGCTTTTGGACGCAAAGACCTCGCTGTTCGGGCGGGCTCTGACCCATATTCAGTGTTTGCAGTACGCCCTTGACCGTCCCGCCGTGCTGACGGTGCTTCCCGGCGTGAGGGACATGAACGACCTTGAAACGGTCTTGAATTACCTTGACGCTTCGCCGGAGGAACGGGACTACTCCGTGATCGGGGAGTTTACGCCCGGTGACGCGGACGGCATCTGCGTTTACTGCAACCACTGCCAGCCCTGTCCCATGGGGCTTAACGTAGGGCTGATCAACAAGTATTACGATTTGGCTCTTGCCGGCGACGAGATGGCCGCGGATCATTACCGCAAGCTGCCTATCAACGCCGACGCCTGCGTAAAATGCGGACACTGTGAGAGCCGGTGCCCCTTCCATGTCAAGCAGGAGGCAAGAATGGAGGAAATAAGCCGGTATTTTGGATAAGTAAAATTCCCTCCGGCGCATGAGGGTTTACGCCGGAGGTTTTTCATATACGAAATAATAAGCCAATACAAGCAAAAGGGCATATATTAGCTTTCAATCGGCAGTTCTATGCCCTCCAGCCAACGGACCACATCGTTCCTTGCGTTTCTGGCATTTGTACCGGGAGTAGAAAAACCGTCAATAAATTCCGCGCCGGGACACAAGCTACGAAGCTCGCTTAACGTGCTACCCCAGCCGCTACCTCCGTGAGTGGAAAACGGTATTACGGTTTTCCCGGACAGATCATACTGTTCAAGGAAAGTATACATTATCATCGGCAGTCCGCCGTTCCATATCGGATAGCCCAAAAATACGGTGTCATATTTGTCGATATTTCCTATTTCTCCCAAAAACTCAGGACGCTCATTGTTCTGTCGCTCTCTTTGAGCGATGGGAATGGTTTCATAATAATCTTTCGGATACGGCACCGTTGGCGCTATTTCAAAAACATCGGCATCAACACTGTCGCTTATGTATTCGGCGATGACGGCAGTATTACCCTTTTCAACATAGCCGACCTGCCAATTTTCTCCGGCTCTGGAAAAATACGCAATAAGTATATTCTTTTCGGTATTTTCGGGAGCCGGTACGGATAATGTAAAAGCAACGGGCCGCATCGTATCAAGCCCATCCCAAAGAAATAACTTGTCGCCCGCGACTGCGTCCACGTTTGTTTCGCCGTTTTCAACGTCGTAAATCTTGACGCGGGAAAGACATCCGTCGGTATACGATACCTGAATAAGCTTCGCCTCTCCGTCCAATCCGCTTACCGTAAATGTTCCGTTGTCGTATGACATTTCGGCGGCAAAGGCGCTTGCCGCGGCAAATACGGCAAAAACCGCCATAATAAATACCAAGGCAGCTTTTAATGTTTTCATATTCTACACTCCTTTTCAATAAGGGCCGCAAGCCCGTGATTTAGCGTTTCCGTTTTCGCACTGACTTCCTTATCTGATATTGAGATTGAACCGCCCGCTTTTAAGAGAAGCGATCACGCCGCCGTCTATGAGCAAATCGGTTCCCGTGATAAATCCGGCGTCCGGCCCCAGCAAAAACGCGCCCGCCGCCGCGATTTCGTCCGATGTTCCCGCGCGGCGCACGGCGGAGCAGTCGATCATGTTCTGATAGGTGTTGCCCGGCGAATTGAACTCGTCATAGGCCAATGGCGTAACGATGATGCCGGGGCTTATGGTGTTGATCCTTGCGCCTCGGTCAGCCCATGTTGTGGCCGCCGCCGTGCGGACGCGGAGCTGATTCACCCGCTTGGAGACAATATAGGCCGCGCCCGGATTAGGCGTTTTCGAGCCGTCGAGACAAGGGAGGGAGGCGAGCCTATCAGTCGGCGTCATGGCGAGGGCTTCTTCGTCCTCGGCAGTGAGGGTATGAGGCATATACCCGGTCTGGCTGGAAACGATGAGGCCCGCGCCGCCCCGCGCCATCACTTCACCGAAAGCGTCAATGGCGTAGGAGGTGCCGATCAGGTCGAGTTTGATGATATGTTCGGGGCTTGCCTGACTGGGGGACGCACCCGCCGTGTGGATATAGTACATTACCGGGCCGAGAGAGGCGGCCTTTTTCGCGAATGCCCTTATGGACTGCTCGTCACAGGCGTCCACGGTCTGCGTTTCCACATCGTATCCTCCGTAGGTGAACTCACGGGAAACCCGCTCCAGCGCCTTTTCGCTGATGTCGCCCAGCAAAATCTTTTTGCCCGCGGCAATGCGGCGGACAATGGCGCACCCCATGCTGCCGGCGCCCAAAAGAACAACTACTTCTTTGCTTTCGTTTCTGTCAAGAACCATTTTGTTTTCCTCCTTATTAAAATCATCACTTTGCGGCGGTCTTTTTTGCCCACGCGGCAACCGTGCTTTCGGACCTTACGGCATCCGCGCCGTGGACGGCAAGCCCTTTTCCAAAGGACGCACACGCGCAGATTTTCTTTAAGTCGTGCTCGCAGGAGCCGAGGCCGCTACCCTCATGGGTCATGACGGCCATTACCTTTTTGCCGGTGAAATCCAGCCTTTCAAGCTGGGTGAACACCGCCATGGGGAAGGTTCCCCACCAGCACGGCCCACAGACGAAGATGTTGTCGTAATCGTCAATGCTGCCGAGGTACTTTTTCAGCTCAGGTCTTGCCTGTTCGCGCAATTCTTCCTTTGCCTCGTCAGTGCAGGCATAATAGTCCGCCGCGTATTCCTTTACCGTCTTGATCTCAAAAAGTTCGCCGCCCACTGCCTTCTGAATGAACTCCGCCACGATTTCCGTATTGCCCTTGGCAAGATTTTTGATACCGCCGTTTACATAGTTTTCCCCTTTGCGTGAGTAGTAGATGATCAGATTTTTAGCCATGATAAAGTCCTCCTTATGATTTGTTTCATTTTCCGTAGCTATATTTACATTTTATATTGTACAGGCTTCCGCCGTAAAGAGCAATTCGATTTTCGGGGGTTTTCTATAAGCAAATGCTAATGCGAAAAAAGAGCCCGCACCGGCAGGCTCTCAAACAGTGTCTAATATTCTATTTCTTAAACTGTGCCTTCAAAATTTCGGCAAATTCCTCGATATAGTACCCGGAGTTATCGACCTTCCAGAAAGCGCAGTAATTGCGGCTTATGGTTTTTCCGTTTCGGCAAAGAGGGAGCCGCACGATCGTCTCGACAAACTGCGCCGGCGCTTCGCCTCCCTCGATGGGGAGAAAGCCCTTCCCGCTCACGACCATAAGTCTGGCTTCCTCCAGATTTTCGGCGAATATAAATTGGCTCTCGATCCCGTATATTTCATGATAATACGACCGCTCGTTTTCCTGCTGCTCCTTCGACGCGACTAAAATGCAGGGGGTGTTCCGCAGATCGCCCACATTGACATAATCCAAACCGGCAATGGGGTTTCTGGCGGATATTTCGATGTAGCAGTTTATTACGGTCAGGACGGTATTGACGTATTCGTCCGAAAAAGCGCGCCTCTGATCGTTCAGCACCAGATCCGCCTGCCCTCCGCGCAGCAGTTCATACAGGTCCTCGTGATTACCGTTTTTCATGTCGATGGGAACATCGGGGTATTTCGCCGTAAATTCCGCCACCGCCCGCTGAAATTCCGCGCCGCCGTATCCCTTTATATATCCGACACGCAGGACAAAATCATCTCCCTTCGCAATTCGTTTAGTTTCTTTGCACAGCCGGTCAAAATCCGCCATAAACAGAAGGCTTTGACGGTAGAAATGCTCTCCGGCGGGCGTCAGGGAAAAATGCCGGTTCTCCCGTTTCAACAGCGTTACGCCCAGCTCCCGCTCCAAGGCTTGAACCTGCTGAGAGATCGCGGACTGCGATATGTAACATTGCTCCGCCGCCTCGCTGAAGCTGCCCAGACGCACCACAGCGTGAAAATATCTGATTTGTTTCAACATGGCATTTCCTCCTTTCGATGGGCGCTCATTGTGATTTTTTTGCGGGTATACCACACACATAATCTGCCAACTATAATTATTATATCACATTTTTGTGATTTAGAATAGTATTAATAGAAATTATTTTTAGAAGGTTATCTTTATGGATGTACAAAAGCGCATCAGGCAGTTGATGGCGGAAAGTGGCTGGTCAGACTATAGACTTGCAAAGGAGTCCAACCTCTATCACTCAACTATAACGAATATATTCAACAGAAATAACACTTCAACGCTGCCAACATCGGAGTCCGTATGTTCCGCTTTGGGAGGTAACCATGTCACAGTTTTTCTCTGAAGGCGACGAACCCGTTGTGTTGAGCAGCGAACAAAAATAGTGCTTGAGAGGTTCAACACGTTATCATCGACTCAGAGAAAAGTCATTATTGAACTGCTTGGCAATATGAACAAAGGCACATGACGTCATAACAAGACAGAGACCGGTCGATGAGTTTTCTTCGACATTGCTAAAAGACCTGCATACATTTCTGTGTGCAGGTCTTTCAAATAATCTAACGACTACTCAATAATCCAACGATTACACGGCGGCGAGTTAGGATGGATAATTTCCGAAAAGCAAAAACTGTGTTTATTGCCTCCGCAAGGTGCGGAAAAATTATGCCGACCATACAAAAAAGCCGATATTATCGGCTTTTTTGAACAAAGAAAAAACCTTGACTTTGTATCAAAATCAAGGTTTTTATTTGGCAAAGAGCGGTGATATTGATGCAAAGCGCCATATCTTTCTTTTCTGGTGCAAATTTTCTTATTCGGTGCATTTTTTTGAAATGGGTGCATTTTCTTTTTTTTCGGTGCATTTTTAAAAGCGGGTGCATTTTTATAACGACATTGATATAAAACGAACAGCGTCCCGTTATACCTTTACTTCACTTTCGTTTTTAAAGCGGAACAGCATACGCCCGTCGCGACAGGCCACTACTTCCTTTATCGTTGCCAGCCATAACTGCTCGTCAAATTCGGTAATAAGTTCAGGCTGTCTTTCAAGTTCTGTGATAAAATTTTTAATATTCTTCGCCTTTGACTGACGTTCCGATTTTTCCTTCTGCAATACCTCAACCTTTTCTTTGGCCTCATCGTATCGTCTTAAAAGGCTGTTATATTTTTCTCCATAGATTGCTTGATTTTGAGCACTTATGGAGTTTTCTTCTATGCACCGCCTCGTAAGCTCTGTCACTACGTCAATTTCCTGCAAGGCTTCACTAAGCTCTATATCAATTTCTGAGCAATCCGAAACCGTGATCATCATGAGCCGACAATCATCGAGAAAGGTTTTCTTGTCTGAAATTAAAGAATTAACGGCCTTTACAAATCTCTCCCTAATAATTTCTTCTTCCAAAGTAGGAGTAGAACATTTATTTGCACCTTTAAATTTATTATTGCACCGCCAGATTGTTTTTCGGTACTTATCTGTCGAATGCCACACCTTTGAGCCATAAAATGCGCCGCAGTCCTCGCATATGATACGCGCCGCAAAAATACCGTTGCCACTGTATCGGCTTCCGATTTTTTTCCTTCTGGCAAGTTCATCCTGTACTAACTCCCATTCTTCCGGGTCAATTATGGCCGGATGGCTGTTTTCCACATAATATTGAGGGATCTCACCTTCATTTTTCTTAGTCTTTTTGGTGAGGAAATCAACTGTGAAACGCTTTTGAAGAAGGGCGTCACCTTTGTATTTTTCGTTATTAAGTATACTTTCAACCATGCTGCCTTGCCATTTCATTTTCCCTCCGGGAGTGACAACGCCTTCGCCTGTAAGCTGTTTTGCAATAGCGCCGGGCGTTTTCCCTGACATAAACAACGAATAAATTCTTCTGACGATTTCCGCTGGCACTATCTCCGGAAGTCCATCCGGGCCTTTACGATAACCAAGAAACGTCTTATATGCCATACTGACCTTGCCATCGGCGAACCGCTTCCGCTGGCCCCATGTCACGTTTTCCGAAATAGACCGGCTTTCCTCCTGCGCCAGTGAGGACATTATAGTAATCAGCAGCTCGCCTTTGCTGTCAAAGGTATAAATATTCTCCTTCTCAAAGAATACCTCGACGCCTTTTTCCTTGAGCTTGCGCACAGTCACCAAACTGTCAACCGTGTTCCTTGCAAAACGGCTGATGGATTTTGTAACAAGCAGGTCAAATCTCCCATTTATCGCGTCCCGCACCATTTCGTTGAACCCGTCTCTGTGCCGGGTATTGAGGCCGGATATTCCCTCGTCAGTATAGACCTTTATAAATTCCCATTCGGGATTGCGCTTTATGTATTGTGTATAATAGTC
>CANRJP010000061.1 GCA_947630975.1 uncultured Clostridia bacterium | reverse complement strand
AAGACCGTCGACCCCACCATATATGAGGCCGGGGCCATCGACGGCATCCGCAACCGCTTTCAGGAGCTGATATACATAACCGTTCCGTCCATGAAGCGGCAGATGCTTTTCGCGGCGGTGATGCAGATATCCTCATCCTTTGCGGTGGGCAATATTTCCATCGCACTGTGCGGCTTCCCAAGCACCAACTACGCCGGACACACCATAATGACCCATATTTACGACTACGGCACGGTGCGCTACGACATGGGCTACGCCTGCGCCCTGTCCGCCATACTGCTGGTGGTAATGCTGATAATGAACAAGGTAATAACCTCATTGTTGATGGAAAAGGATTGAGGTGAGGGATAATGAAAAAAATAAGAGCAAAAAAGACAAAAAAGGTCAACCGCTCCCTTGGCGGCAACATAATACTTTTTACCTTTCTGGCGCTGCTGGGGGCGTTTATGGCCCTGCCCGTGGTGTATACCGTGGTTCAGGCTTTCAAGCCCATGGAGGAGCTTTTCGTGTTCCCGCCACGGTTCATGGTGGTAAATCCCACCCTTAAGAATTTCCGCCTCATAGGCCAGCTCACGAACAACCTCTGGGTTCCCTTTTCCCGTTATGTGTTCAACAGCGTTTTCGTCAGCATCGTCGGCACCGTGGGCAACGTGTTCATCGCGTCCATGGCCGCCTATCCGCTGGCAAAAATAAACTTCCCCGGCCGCAAGATACTGTTTAAGATGGTAACGGTGGCCCTGCTGTTCACCGGCGGCGTGCTGGGACTGGCCCAGTACATAATCATGGCCAAGCTGCATATGATAAACACCTATTGGGCCTTGATACTCCCCTCGGTGGCCTCTACCATGGGCCTGTTCCTGATGAAGCAGTTCATGGAGGGCATCAGCGACTCCATAATCGAGGCCGCCCGCATCGACGGCATGAACGAGTTCGGCATCTTCTGGCACATTGTCATGCCCAACGTCAAGCCCGCCTGGCTCACCATGATAATCTTCGCCTTTCAGGGTATGTGGGGCATGACCGGCGGCAACTTCGTCTATAAGGAGAGCCTCAAGCTCTTTCCCACGGCTTTGGCCCAGATACAGGCCGGCGGCATAGCGAGGGCCGGAGTGGCCGCAGCGGCCGGACTGATAATGTTTATCCCTCCGGTGGTACTTTTCCTTGTGACCCAGTCCAGCATTATGGAGACCATGGCTCACGCCGGGATAAAGGAGTGACGGCCATGAAAAAAACTACGGTTATATTTATCCTTCTGCTGTGCCTGACGGCCACGGCCTCGGCGGAATACCGCTACAACGGCTTCGACGAGCCTGTGGCCACCGCCGACAGCTTCACGCCCGTAAAGACCGTCAGCGGCATGATGCTTGGCATAGGCGATTTTAAAGACCCGGCTGATCTGTTTGCCGACGAAAACGGCCTTGTCTACGTTCTGGACTGCGGCAATGACCGCATAGCTGTCCTCAACAGCGACCTTACCTTTAATTCCGAGATAGTTCCGGCGGATTTCGACTTGGCCGGCTCCGGCGGGATATTTGCCGCCGGCGGCCTGATATACGTGGCTCACACGGAGGACGAAAAAATTTACGTTATAAATACCGCGGGTGAGACCGTTCGGGAAATATCCCGCCCGGATTCGGCTCTGCTGGGCGGCGCGGCCTTTACTCCGGTTAAGGTTCTGGCCGACGGCATAGGCACGGTGTATATGCTCTCCGCCAACTCCACTCAGGGCGCCTATATGATAGGCGGCGACGGCAGCTTTTTGGGCTTCTTCGGCAGGAACGACGTCGTCCTCAACTTCCGCCGTATGCTGGAGCTGGCCTCCCGCCGGTTCGCCAGCGACGAACAGCGGGCGCAGATGGAAAATTTCGTGCCGGTGGAATTTGCCAACTTTGACATCGACGGCGAGGGCTTTATCTACACCGTCACCGCTTACAGCGAAAACCCCGAACAGAGCGAAATGATTAAAAAGCTCAACCCCATGGGCGGCAACGTGCTGAGCAAGCTTTCGTCCCGCACCTGGGGCGACAACCCGGTGAACAATGCCTATCCCACCTCATACACGGACATAGCCGTGGACGAAAGGGGCTTCAGCTACGCCCTTGACGGAGCGGGCGGCAAGATATTCTGGTATGACAACAACCTCTGCCAGATAAGCGTTTTCGGCGGCAGCGGCAGCGTCATCGGCACCTTTACCGGCCCGACTGCCATTGAAACCCTTGATGATCGGGTGCTGGTGCTGGACAATGTCAAGAACAGCATAACCGTCTTTGAAAAGACACGCTTCGGCGCTCTCATGACGGACGGGCGTGAGCTGTACAACAGCGGACGCTTCAAGGAGAGCAGGGACATCTTTCGGGAGATAATCACCATGGATCCGGACTGCGATTTCGCTTGGGGCGCCCTTGGCGCGGCGGTCTACGAGGACGGCGACGCCGAGGCCGCCAAGGAGTACTTTGAGAGGAGCATGACGGCGTCAGAGAAGTATTCCGAGGTCAAAAAGGAGCTTCGGGGCCGGTGGATGAAGTCCCACTTTGCCCTGATATTCATCGGTACGCTGCTGCTGGCGCTTATCGTTATTGCCGCCTCAAAGCTGGTGACGGCGAAGCTGAAGGAGGGGAGGATATAATGCAGAAAACCGGATTTTACGCGGGTATGAGCAGATACCTCTACCCCCTCTATATCCTCATCCACCCGGTGGACGGCTATCGGGAGCTGAAAAACAACAAAAAATACTCCCTCACGGCGGCCAATATCATTCTGGCCCTGTGGGTGCTCCAGCGTATTCTGGACTGGAGCGGCTCCGACTTCGATTTCAAGAGCCGGGCCGCTCTCGAATCTCCCGTGAACCTGCCCCGCATATTGCTGACTACGGTGGTGCTGTTCGCCATCGCCTGCGTTTCCAACTGGTGCTTCTGCACCCTTATGGACGGCAAGGGACGTTTCAAGGAGATATGGACGGCCTGCGCCTACGCCCTGCTGCCCTATGTGCTGCTGGCCCTGCTGAAGGTGCCGCTGTCCCATGCCATGGTGCTGGACGAGGCGGTGTTCCTCGGCTATATGAACGCCATAGGTCTGCTGTGGACGGCCTTCCTCATTTTTGAGGCCGTGTACGTGGTTCACGATTACACCGTGCCCAAAGCGGTCATGGCTCTGGCGCTGACCGCGCTGGGAGTGCTGATAATCGCCTTTTTGGTGATTTTGGTCACCGGACTGGCCAGCCAGATATACTCATTTTTTAAGACCATATATTTTGAAATAAAGCTCAGGCTTTAGGAGGCGGTGGAAGATGAAAAAAGCGATATTGGCCCTCGGGGCGGTGCTTCTCATGACCTCCTGCGGCCAGCGGGCGGAGCTGCCCGAGACGGCGGAGCCTCTCGCGAAACCCGCTTCCCAAGGGGCGCTGTCCGTAGAAAACAGCCGTTTTATCCTTGAGGTGGACGAGGCAGGGGCGCTTAAGGTCACCGAAAAGGACAGCGGAGCGGTGTTCACGTCCGCTCCCGAGGCCGCCGGAGAGGATCCCGTTGCCGCCGGAATTAATATGAGCCGACTGAACAGCGAATTTTATGTGACCCTCATCAAGTCTGACGGGAGCACGGCCGAGCTCAACAGCTTCGACGCCTCCGAGTCAAAGGATGGTGTCAGCGTCGAAAGGATCGGCGACACCGTCAAGGTCAGCTACCTTTACCCCGATCAGAACGTGATGCATTCGGTGGAGTACGCCCTTGACGGGGAGGGCTTTTCGGCGGCGGTGAAGTTTTCGGAGCTGAACGAGCAGTTCGGCAAAATATCCGGCGACGACTGGGGCTTTTACACCGTAGGCGTGCTGCCGTGGTTCGGCGCGGCCGGCCCCGAAAGCACGGGCTATACCGTGGTGCCGGACGGCAGCGGAGCGATTATAAACCACAACAACAATAAATCCTCCTACGCGGCCTACGCCCAGGAAATTTACGGCAGAGACCCGTCCCTTAATCTGGAAACAAAAACTCTCGAGACAAAAACAGCCCCCTTCCCGGTTTACGGCAGCGTGGGGGAGGGCAGAGCCTTCGCCGCAATAATCGACGGGGACGCCGCCGAGGCCACGGTCTACGCCGAGACCGGTGGAACCAACACAAGCTATAACAATGTTTACGCGGCCTTCAACATCCGCCGCAGCGACAGCGTCACCCGCACGGTGTCCAACGGCTACGGCGGCGACAGTACCCTTGGCCGCACGGCGGTTTCCGCAAACGTGCCCGAGGACGGGGAAATAAGAATAGAATACAAGCTTTTCTCCGGCGAAAATCTGAGTTATGTTGATTTGGCAAACGCGTACAGGGACTATCTCACGGACGGCGGCCTCGAGGCTTCGGACGCCGGCGCTCCTCTTTATCTCAGTATGACGGGCGGGATTTCCGACACGGCTTACACCCTTGGCATACCCCACCGCACGGTGGTGCCCGTCACGGATTTTGACGCGGCGGGGGAGATAATAGCCGACCTCGAGGATAACGGAGTGGAAAATATCGCCGTCCGCTACCGGGGCTGGCAGAAGGGCGGCGAAGACACCAAGGTGCCCAAAAATACAAAGGCCGAGGGCAGGCTGGGCGGCAGCGGGGACTTTCGGCGGCTCCTGAACTCCGGGGCGAAGGTGTTCCCCGAGCTGGAGCTGGTGCATTTTTACAGGGGCGGCAATGGCCTGAACCTCCAAAGCGACTGTGTAAAGGCTCTTTCCGGCAGCGCCGCCTATGTCTATGAGTATGCCGTCAACACCGGAGCCAGGGACACCGAGGAGGAACCCTCCCGGCTGCTCAATCCGGCGAAGGCCGCCGAGGTCTGGGAGAGGTTCGGCAAAAATGGCTTTGAGAACGTTTCTCTTGGCTCCGTGGGCGAGACGCTGCCGTCGGAATTTAACGGGGACGCCCCACTGACCCGGGCGGAAACGGCGGAGATTTACGGTGGCCTGTCCGGTGCGCCCGGCCATACCATGGTAAGCGGCGGCAACAGCTATACGCTGCCCTGGGCGGACTACATTTATTCCATGGAGAGCGAGGCCACGGGCTACGATCTGGAGGACGGTTCCATACCCTTCTACCAGATAGCCCTCCACGGTCTGCGCTCCTACAGCGTGCCGCCCATCAACCTTACGGCGGACACCAACCGGGCCATGCTTAAGGCCCTTGAGACCGGCAGCTCTCTGTGCTACAGCGTCAGCGCCGGCGACGTTTCCGTCACGGGGGACGCCGCCCCCTACGCCTATATCAGGGACACCGTGCTCGGTCAGGCTTCCGCCGCCCTGCCCGTGCTTGAGGCGGTCGGCGGCGACCGGATAGTCAGCCATGAAAAGCTGGGAGACGGGCTTTACAGAACGGGCTTTTCCTCCGGCGCGGCCATATATGTCAACTACGGCTCCGCGACCGCCATTGCCGACGGCAGGGAAATAGCCGGTGAAAGCTTTTTGTTCGAGGAGGGGAGATAAATGGCGAAGAAAAAGAAAAGATCCGCCATAGCCCGGCGCAGAGCCCGGGCGGGCTTCCTGTTCATTCTGCCTTGGCTCATCGGCTTCATATTCCTCTTCCTGCGGCCCCTTATCATGGCCTTCTTCTACTCCTTCAACAAGGTGCTCATCACTCCCGAGGGACTGAACTTTCAGGCCGTGGGCTGGGAAAACTTTGTATATAAGTTCCGTGATGACATTTACTTTTTCCGCGACACCTTCTGGCCGGGGCTGTCAAAGTTCGTCATCGAGGTTCCTATCTGCGTTATATTCAGCCTGTTCATCGCCATCATACTGAACCAGAAGTTCAAAGGCCGCACTCTTTCGAGGGCCATCTTCTTCCTTCCGGTGATAATCGCCTCGGGCATAGTGATACAGATGCTGCGCAGCTTCGGCATGGATCCCTCCGCGGCGGCGGAGAACGCCTATGTGTTCCAGGGCGGGGGAGTGGCGGAAATTTTACAGAGCGCCGGTCTGCCCCAGGGGATCTGCGATTTCCTGACGGAGGTAAGCAACCGCATCTTTGACATAGTCTGGATGAGCGGCGTTCAGATAATACTCTACCTTTCCGGTCTGCAAAGCATACCCCGCAGCGAGTATGAGGCCGCCGAGATAGAGGGGGCCACCGCCTGGGAAATCTTCTGGAAAATAACCTGGGTGCGCATTTCTCCCATCACACTTGTGGTGCTGGTCTACTCTCTCATCGATTCCTTCACGAACGTGAGTAACCCGGTGATAAAGTTCGTGTATGAGGAGTATTCCATCCGGGGCAATCTTGGCGGCAGCAGCGCCCTCGGCCTGCTGTACTGCTTGATCGCGTTCCTCATCATCATTGCGGTCTACGCTCTGGCGTCCCGCAAGGTATTTTATGTCAACGAAAACTAAAGGGGGTAAGGAAAAGTGAAAAGACTGAAAAAATACGCCTGGGCCCTGTGCCGCTTTCTGCTCATATTCGGCTTGAGCTTTGTAATTCTTTATCCCATGCTTCAAACCCTGTCCAAGACCTTCATGCCCATAGAACAGTATTCCGATTTGAGCGTGGTGTGGATACCCCTGTCCCTGACGCTGGACAACATCAAAAACGCCGTAAAGTATATGGATTTCGGCAATGCCCTTTGGCAGAGCGTCACACTCAGCCTTTCCGCCAGCCTACTCCAGCTTGTGAGCTGTTCGCTGGCCGGCTACGGCTTCGCCAGATTTAAATTTCCATTCAGGGGCTTTCTCTTCCTGATGGTAATACTCACGATCATTATCCCCACCCAGATAATTTTCCTCCCCACCTTTATGGAGTACCGGTTCTTTGACTTTTTCGGCATCGGACGGCTCATCGCCCTTTTCACCGGAGAAAATTATGTGGAATACACCTTCAATCTCATCAACACCCGAGCCACCTTCTGGATACCTTCCGTTTTGGGCGTGGGTCTGCGCAGCGGCCTGTTCATCTACATATTCCGTCAGGCCTTCCGCAATATTCCCACCGCCCTTGAGGAGGCGGCGGAGATAGACGGCTGCGGGCCGCTGCGGACTTTTCTCAGCGTTATGGTGCCCAACGTCCGTACCTCCGCCGTAACGGTGTTCCTGTTTTCCGTGGTCTGGCACTGGAACGAGTACACCCTTACCCGCACGTTTTTCCCAACAAAAAACGCCCCTCTGGCGGTCAAGCTCAAGACCGCCGTCGAGGCGCTTCAGGCCGGCAGCGAGACCCGCTTCGACGTTTCGCTCCAAATGGGCGTCAGCTACGCTTCGGTGCTGCTCTTCCTGCTGCCGGTGGTGCTGCTGTACATCTTTGCCCAGCGGTACTTCATGGAGGGCATAGAGACCACCGGCCTGACCGGTTGACAGGGGAGGAGAAAAAATGAAAAGGAAAATATTTTTACTGCTCGCGGCGGCGGTTCTGGCGCTGTCGTCGTGCAAATACTCCAACAGCTCCAAATCCTCGGCGGTTCACAACGACCCCTTTGACACGAGCCTGCTGTCGGTCGAGGAGCTCGAGGAACCCAACGTCACCATGGACATTTACTGGCCCTTTGAGCAGAACGTCGCCGCCGGCGACCTTTACGCTCGGGAAGCCATCGACGCCTTTGAAAAAAAGTTCGGCGGCAAGGTCACCGTCAACGTCATAGGCTTCAACGCCGGCATCGAGGTCATGCAGCGCAATCTGGCCAGCGGAGACGTCAGCGATTTGCTGTTCGTGGACGGCAACATAACCTTTCCCAAGTACGCTCTGTACAGCTATATCACACCGATCACGGATTTTGTGAAGTACGATATCGGCAGCAAGTGGCTGGATCAGGCGAGTATGGAAAACTTCAAGTTCGACGGTGAGTATTACGGCTTTACGAATTACATCGTGAACCAGCCCTATATCATCGCCTACGACAAGGCTCCCTTCGTGGACAGCAATCTGCCCACACCTGTGGAGCTGTACGAGGCGGGGGAGTGGACATGGGATAAATTCCTCGAATATGTGGACTTCTTCACCTCGGACACCAATTTGGACGGCAAGATAGACCGCTGGGGTCTCGGCCCCAGGTACAAGAACCAGAATTTCGGCTACGCCGGGGGCGCCATGCCCATAATCGAGCTTGGCAACGGCCTTCTCCAAAGCAACTTTGACACTCCCGTCATGCGCCAATATTTCGACTTTGTCCGCAAGCTCCAGCGTATCCAATCGCGCAGCGCCACCAACGACGGCTGGCTCGGGGCCGGAGGCGTCATGTACTCCGAGGCCGGACTTGCCCAGATAGGGCTTGTGGACACCGAGGACGGCAAAAAGGCCGACCCCAATCACGATTTTGTGCCCATACCCAGCATTGACGGCTCCCTGCCCACGACTCCCGTGTGGGACACGGCTCTTGTCATACCCAACGGCAGCCGCAATCCCCAGGGGGCGGCGGTGCTGGCCGCCATGATAATGGAGACCAAGGAGCGCCGGGTCAATGAGGAGAACGTCAAGATGTATACTCCCGAGCAGCTTGCGCGGTATGACGAGATGATGACCAGCATCGTCCCCCAGCGAAAGGGGAACGACGTCTATACCGGCGTCACCACAAATTACGGCGACGGAGAGGCTTTGAACGGTTCGCCGCCCGCCACCATAATCGAGACATACCGTGATGTGGTGGACAGCGAGGTTGCGGCGTTCAACAAGATTTTTGAGGATGATTGATGAATTTCCGGCGGAACTCCAGCGGGGTTTCGCCGGTTTCCGCTTTGAACAGCCTTGAAAAATGGCTGGGCGAAACGACGCCTATGGATTCGCCGATCTCCTCGATCGACATATTTGAAGTCTGGAGCAGCCGCCGGGCCACGTCTATCTTGTAGTCGATGATGTACTGTTTCGTGCTCTTTCCGCAGATGCTGTTGAAAACCAGCGTCAGATATCCTCGGGAGATGCTCAGATGCCGAGCGATGTCTGACACGTTTATTCCGTCGGAAATGTGTACCTGTATGTAGGCCACGGCCTTCTTGAAATAGGTCTCCAGCGGAATTTCCGCCCGCCGCACCCGTCCGCCCATGGTGGCGGCCAAATTCCAAAAGGCTCCGGTCAGGGCGTACTCGTCGGTGTTGCCCAGCGACACCAACTCCGTCAAAGCCGCGCCAAGAGCCCCGCTGCCGTCGTTGTAGATGGGATTTTTCGCCGAAAGGCCGCAGTCCTTCAGCAGGGCGTCCACTTTTTCGCCGTAAAATTCCACCCATCGGTACTCGAATGGGTCGAACCTGTCCGCCACGTAGACCGCGACCACGTCGGGCGTTATAAGAAAGGCCTGTCCGGCCTGTACGTTATAGCTAACGTTGTCGCCCGTAAACACTCCCTTGCCGGAGTACACATAGTGCAGCAGATAGGTCTGCCGGGCGAATTTAGGCTCGTGAAAGCCCGGCTGACACCGGCGGTAACCGTACTGTATGACGTTGAAATCCAGGTTCGTTCGGTTGCTGTTTATGTAATTGACATGGTTGTGCATGAAAGTCTCACCCCTTACAAATCTACTTTACCAGTTTACCAGAAAATTATCTTTTTGTCAATTACATTTTTTTAAAAATTTCAAAAATGTACACTGGATTTATATTTTTGTAAGAATTTACCAAAAGAGGAAGTATCAATTTGTTATACCTGATTTTCCTTTAAAAACGCCGATAAATAAAGGACTTACTTAAAATATAGTTATATTGCATTGCGATATAATTATATTTACACCATTTTGCACAATATTATATAATTGTTATATAATACGATATAGTATATTATTGAAATGAGCAAGGAGGAAGATTTATGAAAAAACTGCTCAGGCGATTGTCCGCCGCGCTTACGGCTCTGCCCCTGATGCTTGGGGTCATGCCGACGGTGAGCCTTGCAGCGGACAGGACGGTAGACGACATTCTTGCCGACGCTTTTGTACTGGATTTTGAAGGAAATCTGCCCACCGGCGTCAGAGCCGAGGGAAATGTGGAATATGTGGACGGCGTGTCCGGGCGGGCCGCCAAGTTCGACGGCAACGGCTCCTACCTTATCCTGCCGGACAACTTCAACGCCGGTGTCAACGACTTTACACTGGGTATGTGGGTCCGCTTCGACGGGCTGACACCCGACGTGTGGCAGAGGGTGTTTGACGTCCACGGCATAAATCACCGCACCATGTTCTTCGGTATGTGGCAGTACAACGGCAGCAACAACGTGCGCTTCTGTATCGAGGACGACGAGGGCGAGGAACACGCCAGCGCCTTTGGAGTTTTCCAACTGGGCGAGTGGGTGAACTACACCGTAACTCAGAGCGAGGGAGTTCGCACCCTGTACATAAACGGCCGTGAGGCCGCCTCCTCCGGAGCCACCAATATCGCTCAAGATCTGGGCGAGACGGTGAACAACTATATCGGCCACAGTATATACAACGGCGTGCCCACAGCCGATTTCAACGGCGCGGTGGATGAGTTCTTCTTCGCCAAAGAGGCCATGACCGCCGATCAGGTGCTTGAGCTGGCCATCCGCAATATGGACGACGAGCAGGCGGTGGAGGCCCACGCCTCACTGACATATTTGAACTTTAACGGCACCGACGCCGAAAAGATGTTTGATTATTACGAATTTGACGACGGCCGCCGCTCCGTCACGTGGAGCTCCAGCCGCCCCGATCTGCTGACCGTGAACGGCATTACTTCGGGCGCTCAAGTTGATGAGCTCACCGAGGTGGTAATCACCGCCACCGTCGCCGCGGGAGAAGCGAAGAGGGAGCTGAATTACAGCTTCGTCATAACTCCCGACCTCACCGTTGAGGAAATGTCCATAGAGGATGTGGAAAAGCGGGAGCTCCGCCGGACGAAGGCGGTCAATTACGACACCGAAAAAATATATCTCATAAAAAACACGGCCACCGGCCAATATCTTTCCCAGAGCGGCGACGCTCTGGCCATGACCGACGACGGCTCCGCCGAGGAGGCCAAGTGGAGGCTGGCCGAAAGCTCCCACAAAAACGCCTATGCGGTTTTCAACGTTTCCGACGGTCTTTGCCTTGACGTTTTGGACTTCGGAAATCTGCCCGGCACCCAGGTGTTTCTTTACCGGGGCGGCAAGGGCATAAACGAGGACTGGTACTTTATAGATATGGGCGACGGCGTCGCCATGCTGAACTATAACGGAAACAATTTCTTTAACGCCGAAAACGGGATATTCTCCATCGAGAGCCTTAAGGACGCCCAGAGCTGGGAGCTTATCGAAACCGAAAGGGGCGTCCGTCCCATAGGGCGCTTTGTGGACGATGAGAACGCTTCAAGCAGCCTTACGGCCATGAAGGAGGGCGTGTTCTATACCTTCAAGCGCAGCGGCAGCTATATGTCCACCGATGTGAACGGCAACCTCTGCGCATCGGGCTACAACGGCGACAAGTCCCAGTGGTTTTTGACAATGGTAGCCGACAAATATTACACCATCACCAACAAGGCCGACGATAAAAACCTGAACATAAACCGGGCCTCCGTTGACCCCGGTGCGGGAGTCATAACCTTCGACCGGGGCACGGCCCAGAACGAGCAGTGGGGCTTTATCGAGACCGACGGAGGCTATGCCATCACCGGCGCGGCAAATAAGAATTACCTCTGCGGTTACGGCGGAACCTTCCGTATGGAAACGTCTCCCCAGGTGTGGACAATTGAGGAGGCGGGCGCCGCCGACGGCGAGGACGGCAAACAGGTGAGCGCCCTCGTAACCGATTATCTGCCCGAGATAACCGAGACCGTGGACGCGGCCACCGGCCTTATCCATCCCGGAATCACGGTCAACGCCGAGGATATCCGCCGTATGCAGCGCCATGTACGGGCCGGGGACGAGCCTTGGGCCAGCGCGTTCAACACTTTGGCGGCAATATCAAGCTCCGGCGTCAACCCCCGTATCCACGCCTGGGACGGCGACGGCGACACCACCAAGCTTGTGGTTGAGACACGGCTCAAAAACCTCCGCGCCGACGCCGGCACAGCGGCCAATCAGGCGCTGATGTACGTAATAACCGGCAACGAGGCCTACCGCGCCAACGCCATAAATATAATCCGCAAGTGGTCGGAGCTGAGGGACGTTTACGCCACCCTCGGCAGCGACCGTATAGACCACGGCGCCATAGCCTACAAGATGAGCTTTGCCGCCGAGCTTATCAAATACAGCTCTTGTCAAAACAGCGAGCTTGTGTGGACGGCCCAGGACAACGCCATGTTCGTGGGTATGCTGGAGACAATCAACCCCAAGCACAACAGAGCCTATCACTGGATGAACCAGCACGGCATCTGCAACGAGGGCACCATGGCCAGCGCCATCTTCCGCAACGACCTTGAACAGTATAAGACCGCCGTGGTTCGCACCACGGTCAACCCCGAGGGCGGCGGAGAGTCCGCCGTGGCCGGCGGCGCGATAGTGCAGGTGTTCAAGCTCATAAAACAGGACGAGATGCTGGGCGAGGATCTGGACGAGCCGGTCATAACCCATCTTGAGATGGGCCGCGACATGGGCCACGCCTACGGCAACAACGCCGCCCTCAGTACCTGCGCCATGATGACCTTAAAGCAGAACACACTCGTTGACCCGGTCACCGGTGAATATACCGACGCCGACGACGGCGTAAACGTCTTTGAATACGCCGACCACAGGCTGCTGGCGGGCTGCGACATTATTTCCCGCTACAATCTGGGGCTGGACGTGCCCTTCCCCAGTGTTGACGTGGGCGGCTACTATTACGGCGACATCAACGACACCAACCGAGGCAACCTCTATCAGGCCATAGGGCCGGTGTACTGCTACTATAAATACATAGCCAAGGCCGACATGACGGACGAAAGGCTCAAATATGTGGCCAAGGCCTACGAGGCCCGCTTCCCCGAGGGGCAGAGCGAGGACAACATCGGTCTGTCAACTCTGCTCTACACTCCCGACGAGGCCGCCGTGGATAAAATGCCCGTTCAGGACACCAGCTCCGCCGACACATGGCAGAGCGAGTTCTTCACCGCCGTGAATTACGGCAGCGTCACCGCCATGGAGGAGGACGGAACTTCCTTCGCAAGGGTGAGCCTCGCGAACGGAGGCTCCCGCTTCGCCCACACCACGGTTTATTACGCCCCTGCCGCCCAGAGCAAGGTGCGTCTAAGGGTAAGAACCCACGGCGAAGTCAAGGTGACTCTCACAAACGAGCATCTGATGTACGCTCCTTTTGTGGAGGCGGTTATCCCCGACACCATGGGCGAGTGGGAGGTCGTGGAATTCGACCGCCAGCCCGAGGCCACTCTGAACCAGCGCATAATGTTCTTCACCTTCGAGGGTGACGGCGGTGAGCTGGACATTGACTATATGAAGTTTACTGATTGATGGAGGGAAGGATATGAAAGCTTTGAAGAAAGGACTGTGTCTGGCCGTGGCTTTGGCCGTCGTTTTGCAGGTGTTCTCCTTTATGCCGGTAATGGCCGAGGAAACCGTGACGGCGGTGGAGTTGGGCGAGCCGGCTTATATGTATAACGTCGTGCAGGGCGACCCCAACGCCGTTACCGACGGCGACACCGGCACGGTTTGGGATTTTGACCGCCAGAGGCTTGGCGCCACCTGGATATCCGCTCTGGTCTATGACGCCGGGGATGGTATGACCTTTGACTTCAACCGCATAACCCTTAACGGTACGGGCTGCCGGTTTTACGGCGCCGACGGTGAGGGGAATTTGGCCGACATCGGCGCGGTTCTTGACGCGGATACGGACTACAGCGGGGACGACGGGTATCAGGCCTTTGCCGACACGCTTGGAATTGAGCCGATAGGATGGCTGACGAACGGCAATAATTGGCTGGACGGCGACTATGACTGTGAGGACGTGCTTTCTTACAGATATTTTGTGGTCGTGCCCTACACCGGCTGGACACATGCCAGAGTGGGCGAGGTCTCTCTCAGCCTTGTAGAGCAGGTTTCGGAGTCCGAGACCCGCACCGTGACCTTTGACGAAAAGGCCGAGGTCACCGTGGACGGCGAGACCGTTCTGAGTGGCGAGAGCGTCGAGGTCGGCAAGACCCTTGTCATAACTCCGGTCATCCCCGACGGCGAGGAGCTGGTCTCCGTGTCCGTGAACGGCGAGGAGATAGAAGCTCCCTATGAATACGGCGTGGCGGACGAGGACATAGTCATAACCGTTGAAACACAGGCCGTCGGCCCGCAGGAACCTCAGTATCTTCAGGAGCTGGGTGAACCGGCATACGGCTTCAACCGTCACGGCGGAGATCCCGCCGCCATGACCGACGGCGATCCCGACACCGCCTATAACTTTGGCCGCGGCGGAACCGGCCCAAGCTGGATAGTGGCCGAGGTCTACGACGCCGGGGATATAAACAAATTTCAGTTCAATAAAGCCTCCCTCATCGGTACAGGAGTGTACATATACGGCGCCGACGGAGAGGGGCAGCTTGCCGACATAGGCGCGGCCCTTGAGGCGGACACCGATTACAGCACGGATCCCGCCCTCTTTTCCGACGCCCTCGGCGTTGATTTGATCTGCGCCCTTCAGCCCGCCGACGCGAACAGGGGCGGAGAGGCCGAATGGATCGGCGATACGGCGGAGTACAGATATATAGCTGTAGTTTTGAACGCCGGCTGGCCCAACGCCAACGTGAACGAATTGACCCTCGAGCTGCTCTCCGAGGAGGAGCTCAATCTCCGCACGGTCACCTTCGGCGACGACGTGACCGTTACCGCCGACGGAACAGCCATGGAGAGCGGCGATAAGGCGGCCGACGGCACTGTGCTCGAAATAACGCCCCTTCTGGCCGACGGTGAGGTTTTGGACGCCGTTCTTGTGAACGGAACCGCCATCGACGGCACGTCCTTTACCGTGGACGGGGAAAACGTTGAGATAACCCTTCAAAAGCACATGAAAGAGGTGCTCCGCACCGTAACCTTTGGCGAGAATGTTCGGGTCTATGCGGATAATGAGGAAATAACAAGCGGCTCACAGGTGGCCGTCGGAAAAACTCTCACCATAACTCCCGTCCTGGCCGACGATCAGGAGCTTGACAGCGTCACCGTCAACGGGGAGGAAATCGAGGCTCCCTACAGCTACGCGGTGGGCGGCGAGGACATAACAATAGAGGTAAAATCTCACACCGTGGAGAGGGAACCCCAGATGCTTCAGGAGCTGGGCGAACCGGCCTACCTATTCAACCATGTGGGCGGCAATCCCGCCGCCATGACCGACGGTGACCCCGCTTCGGCCTATGTGTTCAAGCGTGAGCTCACCGCTCCCACCTGGATAATGGCGGCGGTTTATGACGCCGGAGCCATGAACAAGTTTGAATTTAACCGCATCGAGCTGGTAAGCGCCACCTCCGTGCGCTTCTTCGGCACCGACGAGGCTTTTAACGGCGGCTATGACATCACAAATATCGCCGGAACAATAGGCGAAAATAATTACAGCGAGGATCTTGATGCCTTCGGCGAGATGTACGGCCTTACCGACTTGGCCGACCTGAATAACGGTTATAAGAATTTCGCCGAGGTGCGGCGCTTCCGCTACATTGTGGCCGTGCTCTATAACGGCTGGCCCAATGCCAACGTGGGCGAGATAACCTTGAAGAATATTTCTCCCGACGAGTTTGAGACCCATACCGTCACCTTCGGCGACAACGTAAAGGTCACCGTGGACGGCGAGGAGATAACCGGCGGTTCACAGGTGGCCGAGACAAGGATCCTTGTCATTACTCCGGTGCTTGCCGAGGGCGAAAAACTTGCCGCCGTGCTTGTAAACGGTCAGCCCATTGAGGAACCATACAGTTATGTTGTGGGCGCCGAGGACGTAAATATCGAAATTCGGCTCATAGAGCTTAGAACGGTAACCTTCGGCGAGGATATTTCGGTAACCGCCGACGGCAGCGCTTTGAACAGCGGCGACCGTGTGATGGAGGGCACCGTTATAGAGATAACGCCCACCCTGCCCGA
>CANRJP010000060.1 GCA_947630975.1 uncultured Clostridia bacterium | reverse complement strand
TGGCGGCCATACCCATCGAGGACGGGCGCCAGCCCATCTGGGACGGAATAATCCCCATACTGACCCTTGTGGCGGCGGAATTTATTCTTTCCACTCTGGTAATAAAGAGCGAGCTGTGCCGTCGCATCATTACGGGGCGGCCCACGGTGGTAATCGAAAAGGGCCGGATAAAGCTGAATACCCTGCGGCGGCTGAGAATGAGTTTGGACGATCTGCTGGAGCAGCTGCGGCTCAAGGGCTACAGCCAGATAACGGAGGTGGACTCCGCCATGCTGGAGACCAACGGTCAGATCTCCGTGATACCCAAGGAAAAGAGCCGTCCCCTGACCTGCGAGGACATGAGGCTGGATCCCTCCCAGACCCACCTGCCCCATACCCTCATCGCCGACGGAACCGTGCGGGAGAGCGGCCTTCGGGAGGCGGGTCTCAGCCCCGAGCAGCTTATGAAGCTGCTTAAGCAGCACGGCGTCGCCTCGCCGAAGGAGGTGTTCTATATGAATATCACCGACGGGGACAAGGTGTTTTTGCAGAAAAAGGAAGAGAGAAAATGAGGAATTAGGAGTGAGGAATGAGGAATATTAATGCGAAAGTTACGTCATTTGTCATTGTTACCGTAAATATAACAAATAAAAAGGCTTCCCCTTGAGGGGAAGCTGTCGGCGTTAGCCGACTGATGAGGTGTAGCCGCCGTAAGGCGGCGTTATATAAAAACGTAAATTGTGAATGACGGACGCTTTGCGTCCTACACCTCATCCGGCACTTCGTGCCACCTTCTCCTCAAGGAGAAGGCTTTTTCTTTGTCATTTTTACATTTATCAAAGTATATGCTCCACCAATATTCCTCATTCCTAATTTTCAATTAAATTTCTCATTTTCACATTCTTCGCCCAAACTATTGACGCGGGGCGGATTTTGCGGTATAATGTCCGTGAAAGGATTGATTGCTATGAAAACCTTCACAAAAGCGGTGGCCGCGGGCCTGATGATCGACCTGGGCGTGGCGGTGTATCTGTCCTGCCCCAACAAAATCGCCGGGAGCCTGCTGTTCTCCGTGGCGCTGTTCTGCATATGCTCCTTTAAGATGAACCTTTTCACCGGAAAGATCGGCTACATATTACAAAACCGAAACGACCCCAACTGCCTTATCATCTGGCTTGGGAATTTCGTGGGCTGCGCCGGGGGAGCGGCTCTGCTCCGGCTGGCCAAGCCCCAGCTTTCCGAGGCGGCGGCCGAGCTCATGGCCGCCAAGCTCCGGCTGAGCTGGCCATCTGTGGCCGTACTCGGCTTCTTTTGCGGTCTGCTCATGTATCTTGCCGTGGAAAACTACGCCTCCAACCCCAGCGGGGCCGGCAAGGTGGCGGGCATTCTTCTGTGTATTTCCACCTTCATACTTTCGGGCTTCGAGCACAGCATCGCCGACATCGGTTATGCGGCGCTGGCGGTTTCCGGCCCGGCCGACGGAGCGCGGATGCTCCTTTTCGTGATTGTCGTTTCCGTGTTTAACGGCGTCGGCTCTGTGTTTTTGCACAGTCTCAACAAGTTTGGGCAGCGGGAATGAGAATGAGAAATTAGGAATGAGGAATATTGGCGGCAGTAAAAAAACTCGCTATGCAACCGGGAGGCACTGTCCCAAAAATTGCACAGACCGTTCTCGCATTATATGCCGAAACATGATATAATATTTGTAATAACGGATAAGGAGGTTTCGAACCATGGGTAAGGCCATGTTCATTTACAGACTTAAACATGACACGGGCTTTGCCCCCTGCGTTGATTACGGCATATTCACGCTGGCCTGCTGCAAGGGCGGTCAATTCAGGAAAGGAAACCCTATTCGCACCGGCCTGAGACACAGGATAGGAGAGTACCGCAAAAAATATGCGGACGACGTTATTTTCCTGCTCGGCACTTACCGCGGCAGGCTGCTGTTTGCCACCGAAATAACAAGTGTCATGGATATGGCGGATTATTACCGCGAACGCATGAAGGACGGCAAAAAGCGCATAGACGACATATACGATGTGGACGAAAACGGCAGCCTTATACGAAATTCCCACCTTGCGGACATCCCCGGCCACGAAATTGGGTCGCTCGGTTCGGAAAAGGACAAGCTCGGGGGGTATGTTTTGATTTCCGATAAATTTTCATATTTTGGGAGAGAAGCCAAAGATATAGACGGAAATTTGCTCGAACTTTTTCCGAAAACACGGGAAACAAAGGTATACTACAGCGGCTATGCAATCGACGGGTACGAGGAGGAAAGCTTCGGCAGGATAATGGACTTCCTGAAGGCCAACGACTGTTTGGAGTGCGGCAGACTTGCCGGGCCTAATGTGCCAAAGTGGGAGGGAGTGAGCCGGCAATGAAAATTATACTTTCGAGAAAGGGCTTTGACAAGGGCGCAGGCGGCTGTCCGAGTCCTTACATAGTCGAGGAGGGCAGGCTGTTTTCGCTGCCCATACCGGATCAGAGAAACTATTTTTCATATAAAGACTTGAGGTTCAGCGACGAGCTTTCCTGCTACGGCCTCATGGAGCAGCTCGGCATATCCGCCAAAAATGGAAAGGCCCATACCGACCCCGATATTCGCCGCGATTTATTTTACGCGCCGAACGAAAACTGGCGCCCCCTATTCGGTCAGCAGGGAAATTCTCAGAAGCACCTGCGCAAGCAGGGCGTCGGGGAGGGCGATTTATTTCTGTTCTTCGGCCTGTTTCAGGACGTGCGCAGGGTGGACGGAAAATACCGCTTTGTTCCCGGAACTCAAAAACAGATCATATGGGGATATATGCAGGTTGGCGCTCCGCCGGCTCTTGTGGAGGGAAATCCCGAGGGTTTGCCGCACCCGCACTTTTATTCCTGGGCGGACTACGCACCCGAGAAAGTGAACACGGTGTACCGCGCCGCCGACAGCTTGTCCTTCGCCCCCGAACTGCCCGGGTACGGAACCTTCGGTTTTGACGAAAGTCTTGTGCTCTCAAAAACGTCGGGGGACAGTCCGAAAATATATGACGAGTGGGAACTGCCCGCTCATTTCTTCCGGCACCGCATGAGCTACAATTTCAGGGACAGCCGCTGGCGTCTTTCGGGGGAAAAGTGTGTTGTCGCCGCCGCGCGGCGGGGTCAGGAATTTGTTGTTCAGGACGATCCCGAGGCCGAGGCTTGGGCGGAGAACCTGATTTTGAGAAATTCCGTTGAGGTGTAACCGCTAGGGCCGTAAAAAAGTCGCGCAGACAGTTTCAGTGGTTCCACGGACAACGGAGTTGTCCGTGGAGCCCCTGCGCCGCCTTATACTAATCATATTTATTCCTAATTCCTCATTCCTAATACTAATCCCAAATTAAAAACATAAATATGCGATTTTAATATGGTAACAATGACAGATTAAAAAGGCTTCCCCTCGAGGGGAAGCTGTCGGCGAAGCCGACTGATGAGGTGTAGCCGCCGCAGGCGGCGTTGAATGTAAGTGTATGACGGATAACACCTCATTCACCGCAAGCGGTCCCCCTTCCCCTCAAAGGGGAAGGCTTTGTCCTTGTCATTTATACTTACGGGGACAGTTACGTTACCAACGACAAATAATGTAACTGCCCCGCCAATATTCCTAATTCCTCATTCCTAACTCCTCATTTAGAGACCGTATCACGCCAGCATCTCCAGCCGAAGCTTATCCGCGATCATGGCGATGAACTCGGAGTTGGTGGGCTTGCCCTTATTGTTGCTGACGGTGTAGCCGAAAAGGTCGTACAGCGCCTCCTCGTTGCCCCGAACGCAGGCCACCTCGATGGCGTGGCGTATGGCCCGCTCAACACGGCTGGGAGAGGTATTGTGCTTCTCTGCCACTTTGGGATAGAGCTGCTTCGTCACCGCGTTTATCAGCTCGCTGTCCTTTATGCTCATGATTATGGCGTCCCTCAAATACTGATACCCCTTTATATTCGCCGGAACTCCCACGGAATGTATGGTGTTGGTGACGGTCATCTCTATGGCCCGGTCCCCCGGTCTGTCGCCGGTGTCGCTGCCGCGAAATCTCACGCACAGCAGCTTTATCCGCTCGTAAAGAGTCTCGTTGCTGAAGGGTCTTAGCATGAAGTAATCCGCACCCAGCTCCATGTACCGGTTTATCAGCGCCCGGTTGGAGGTGGAGGCCGTTATCATCACCACAGGCCGACGGCTCATGTCCCCCAGCCGCTCCAGCACGGCGAGGCCGTCCATCCGGCTCATGACCGGATCCATTATCAAAAGGTCGGGCCGCAGCTTTCGCACCCGTTCCACCGTGTCCTCCCCGTCAAAAGCCGTGGCGGCCACGCTTACGTCGCCCTTGGATTCCAAAAAGGCCCGCAGCTCCTCCACGGCTTCTCTGCCGTCTCCCGCTATGACCGCCTTTATCATCTTTTCCATTGCTCATTCCTCCCGACAGGTTTTATTTTATGCTTTTATTTTACCATATTATCGGAGAAATTTCAAGCATTTATTTCCATTTTCTGTAATTTTCTTCCGCCTTTTTCTGTCATTTTCTGACAAACGCATCACAAATTCACCACATCTCCGCAAAGCAGGGCGATCATATCCCAAAGGCCGTCGCGGCGGGAAGCGGAAGCGGTTATGCCATACATCCGCCGCGGCGTCAGCGACAGGAGCCGTGTAAAAATTTCGGCGTCCATGGGCAGACGGCTGCAATCGGCCAAAATTACCAGGTCGTACCGATCCTTTATACGCCGGTCGTCCGCAAGCCGAACGTGTATCTTCGCCCCGGATCGGCCGGCGTCCACCCCGAAATATTCCAAAACGTTCCGTTCCCAGCGGAGGCGGGTGGTCTCGTCGGCCACAAGTATCAGGACGCGGCCGCGGAGCATTTCAATAAGCCGGGCCACAACGGCGGTCTTGCCCCAGCCTTGCGGCGCCAAAAATATACCCTCGTCCTCTTCCGCCAGCAGCTCGGCGGCCCGCCGGTACTCCTCTCCGACCGGGCGAAGCAGGGTAAAATACACGTTTTCACGTTTGGGAAGCTTGTCTGTGACCGTCATTTCACGGCCCAGCGCCCGAGCCGCAAGCTTCAGCCTGGGCCGCAGGCCCCTCGGCAGCCGCAAAACCTCCACGTTTTCGGAAAAGCCCGCCGTCACCGAGGGAGCCGTTTCCTCGAACTGTCCGTAGGACCGGCGAGGCCCGCGCACACAGGCCAGCCGCTTGAAATACAGGAGAGCCGAATGGGACATACCGGCCTTTTTCAGGGTCAGCATACCGTCAAATTCCGCCTCACTCGGAGCAAACCCCTCCGTGGGGCGCAAATTTTTCCACAGTAGGCCCGGGCCGGGATCACCGAGGGCCTTGAGCCTGTCGGCCAAATATCCGCGTGTCACCGTAGGAACCCGAAAAATCTCGGCGGCGCCGTGGGGCAGAGGCTCAAAATTTTCGTCCACAAACACCGACTTATCCGCTCCGCCGAACGGCATCCGAAGCTCGAAGCCCAAATCTCCGGCCATGATCTCGTCCCGGCACGGAAGGAATTTATCGTACATATCAAAACCGATTTCCGACGAAGTCTCCATTGCGCGGCTTATCAGGCAGTCGCCCAGTTGCCGAAGACGGGCGAGCGGCAGCGGTTCGGCAAAAAATATCCAAAGCCTGAAGCCGGAGTTCAGCCGCTCCGTGCGGAAGGGAACGTCAAAATCCCGGCAGACTCGGCCCAAAGCTTCGGCTCCGCCCCGGCCCAGAGGCCCAAACACCAGAAAACGGCATCGCCCGTCGTCGGTCACGGGGTAAACGCCCACGGTCTGCTCGCCCCGGAGGTGCTTTTCAACCGCCTCGGCGGAAAAAACCGCCAAACGTCCCCTGTGACAGTTTTTACAGTTGTCGATTCCCCTGTAACAGCCGGCTACCGCGCTGTGGTTTTCGCAGGCGTAATTATAGCCCTCGCCGCCCACGGCTCCGCGCCAGTGAACGCTGTAAACGCCGTCCCGCGTGGCGAACAGCCCGAAAAGCCGCCGGGTAAGCTCGGCTCTGCTGCCGGTAGAAAGATAGTCGCGAAGCGCCAGCTCACCGGCATAGGTATGCTCCATAGCCGCCCACTCCTCCTCGGTCAGAACAAAAAGACCGCCGTCCTCCGCGCGGTAGATCACCATCGGATCTCCGCCGACGCCGTGAAGCGCGGCGCCCACCACCGTCAGCTCCCGTCCCTGTCCGTCAATGTACTTTCCCGGTATAACGCTCATTCCGTCACCCCCTTTTTCGACTTATTATTTTTTATTTTATCATAATGCGGCAAGCTTTGCAACAATTAATGTAAAAATTTAAGGCAATACCGCACAGAGATTGTGCCCGTATTGCGCCGCAGATTTTTTGACGGAATTACGAAAACGACGAAGGAATACTGTCGTATTTCAAGGAGTTTTCGTAAAAAACGTCGGAAAAGATGCAAGCAAGACGGGTACAAAGCTCACAAGCGGTCTTTGTGCGGTATTGCCTTAACTGCCGGTCATTTCCAGAATAAGAGTTGGGTCGGTTCATATAATAAGCTTGGGTGATGATATGAGGCGATTTTCCTATGCGGTGACGGTATTTCTGGCGTTGATCCTTGCGCCAAAGGCGCTGTCGCTGACGCTGCCCTTTTTGTTGGGCTTCATTATATATCTCTGCTGCCGGAAGCCCGTGCGCCGTATGGCGCGGGCCGGACTCAGCCGGGGTCTGGCGGCGGGACTGGCACTGGGCTTCTTCATCGCCCTGACCGGAGCGGCTCTGGCCCTGATCCCCGCCGCCGCATTCGGACAATGGGATCGGCTGCCGGGACTGTTCGCCCGGCTATCGGCCAGCGGAAGTCCGTTGCTGGCGCGGCTGGCGGAGACTTTAAAGGAGGAGACGGTGGGCGCGTTTAAGACCCTTTCCCTGGGGCTGATGTCCCACATGGGCGACATAACCGCCCTTTTTATGACCGCCCTTTTCGCCGTTCTCTCCGCATTCTTTTTTCTCCGGGACGAAGAAAAGCTGGTTGACATAATTGTGCGGAATGGAGGCGGTGGATTTTTAAAAAACGTGGAAAGCATCAAGTCCGCCGCGGGCAGCGCTCTCAGCGGTTATATCCGTGCCCAAGCGGTGCTGATGGCCGTAACCTTCGGTCTTTTGTCCGTTTTTCTGGTGCTTTTGGGCGTGAAAAACGCCGTGCTTATAGCTTTGGGCATCGCTTTTCTGGACGCCGTACCGGTGTTCGGCACGGGCTTTGTCCTCATACCGTGGGCACTGTGGAGCTTTTTGACGGAAAACGTTTCACTCGGCTTCGGGCTGCTGGCCCTGTACGGGGTATGCTCCCTCACCCGCCAGATATTGGAACCCCGTATACTCAGCTCCCACATTGGACTGCACCCGCTGCTGACACTGGCCGGGCTCTTCGCGGGCTATAAGCTGCTGGGGCTGGCCGGACTGGTACTTGGGCCGGCGGCCGTCCTTGTCATTGTAACATATGTACAAAAATCCCGCTGAATTTTCGTCAGTATTTCTCGAACAAACGTTTGCATTTTTGAGGCGGATATGTTATAATAAATCCGAGGTGATTTTATGGACACCAACGAAAAGCTGCGTATACTGACGGCCAGCGCCAAATTCGACGCGGCCTGCACCAGCAGCGGCAGCCGGCGGAAAAGCTTCAAGGGCGGCATAGGAAGCGCGGTCAGCGCGGGCTGCTGTCACGCGTTCAGCTCCGACGGCCGGTGCATCTCCCTCCTGAAAGTACTGTACACCAATTACTGTATAAACGACTGTAAATACTGTATCTGCCGCCGCAGCAACGACATAGAACGGGCCGCCTTCGAACCGAAGGAGCTGGCGGATCTCTTTATGAACTTTTATCGCCGGAACTACGTGGAGGGTCTGTTTCTCAGCTCCGGAGTGGTAAAAAATCCCGACTACACCGCCGAACGGCTGCTGGAGGTGTTAAAGCTGCTCCGCGAGGAGTACTATTTCTGCGGCTATATCCATGTAAAGGCCATTCCCGGAGCCTCGCCGGAGCTCATCAGAGCTTTGGGGCTGCTGGCGGACAGAATGAGCGTCAATATAGAGCTGCCCAGCGAGAACAGCCTGAAGCTGCTTGCCCCGCAGAAAACCAAAGAAAGCGTCACAAAGCCCATGGCCCAAATCAGGGACGGCATAATCCAGCGAACCCGTGAAATAAAGCTGTTCCGCTCCACGCCCCGCTTCGTGCCGGCCGGGCAGAGCACCCAAATGATAATCGGGGCCACGCCCGACACCGACTACCAGATAATCCGCCTGAGTCAGGCCCTGTACCGCACCTACGGCCTCAAACGGGTGTTTTATTCCGCCTATGTGCCCGTGGGGAGCCATCCCGCCCTGCCCAAAGATATACAGCCCCCGCTGCTCAGGGAGCACAGGCTTTATCAGGCGGACTGGCTGATGCGTTTTTACGGCTTCACCGCCGATGAGATACTGAGCGAGGAAAAAAGTCATCTGGATCCCCTGCTGGATCCCAAGGCTTTTTGGGCCCTGAACCATCTGGATCAGTTCCCGGTGGAGATAAACACCGCCCCATACGAAATGCTGCTGAGAGTGCCGGGCATAGGCGTCAACTGCGCCCGGCGGATAGCGGCGGCAAGGCGGACGGCCAAGCTGACCTTCGCCGATTTGAAAAAACTGAGGGTACAGCTAAAAAACTCCGTCTACTTCATAACCTGCGGCGGCAAATATATTTTTCCGTCCTATAAGATGAATCACAGCTTCATTTACGGCAGCCTGACGGCCTCCAGCTCCATGCTGCCCGCCATAACCGAACACCGGCAGCTCACCATGAACGACGATTTCGACAGTCTGCCGCCCACAGCGGAGGAGAGAGTAAAATGCCTGACGGGACAATTTTAGACGAGGCCGCCGTCTATGTGTACGACGGCTCTTATGACGGTCTTTTTACGGCTATTTTCGACGCAGTATACAGCCGCCGCGAACCGGCGGACATAGTGTCGGACGACCGGCTCCAGCTCAGCTTCGCCACCCGCTACATTGAGACGGCCACCGACCTCGCCAAAGCCGCCAGGGTGAAAAAAGCCGCCCGGGAAAAGCTGGGCGCACAGGCCATGAAGCGGATATATTACGCCTACCTCTCATCGGGCGAGGATCGGGAGATGTCCGTTTACCGTTTTCTTATGCTGGGCTTCCGCATGGGGAAAAAGGCCAACAGCTTTTTGACCGATTCGGCGGTGTTTAACGTTATGTCTCTCAGCCGCAGCGTCTCCCGGGAGACGGACAAAATGATGGGTTTTATGCGGTTTTCGATAATGGAAGGCGGAATACAGTATTGCCGCTTTTCACCTGACAACAACATCCTCCCTCTGACCCTCTCACATTTTGCGGCCCGCTTTCCCGGTATACCGCTGGTGATACACGACACCCGCCGCCGGCAGCTCGGGATCTACGACACGGCCAACCGTTACATAGTTTCGGCGGAGGGCTATGTGCCGCCGGAGAAGTCCTCCGATGAGGAGTGCTTCGAGGGTCTGTGGAAGCTGTTCTACAACACCATAGGCATAAAGGAGCGCAAAAACCTCAAGCTTATGAAACAGATGATGCCCGCCAGGTATTTTCGGCACGTGTGGGAAATGTAGGGGCTGTAAAAATGGCGCAGATCGGCGTCGCCTTTTTGCGAGGTTCCCTATTTCGGCTTAATGACTTACTTAATGACTTAATTTAAGGCAAATTTGGGTGTTATATAACCAATCAATAAAAACAAAATAATTGCATTAATGCAGAAAATTCGCCCTAACGAGCGAATTTTCTCATTTTTATGCCCTTGAACTACGAACGAAAATCACCCTCGGCGGCGTCGGGGTAAAACCGGTATTTTTCAGAAAAAGGTTATGAGGGCGCTCTTAGCCTTCCCCTTGAGGGGAAGGGGGACCGCTTGCGGTGGATGAGGTGTAGGATGCGTAGCATCCGTCTTGCATTTACGTTCAACGCCGCCTTGCGGCGGCTACACCTCGTCAGTCGGCTAACGCCGACAGCTTACCCTCGAGGGGAAGCCTTTATGTGTGGCAGTTACATAACTTAATGACGACGCCGTTCTGCACGGTTTTTTTGACCGGCCCCCGTGTCTCCGGATTACACAGCGAGCTTTTTACTTTATTATATCTCTTCCGCCGAGATAGGGTCGGAGCACCTCGGGGACAGTCACACTGCCGTCGGCGTTCTGATAATTTTCCAAAATCGCCGCCACGGTACGTCCGACGGCCACGCCGCTGCCGTTGAGAGTGTGGACGAACTGGGCCTTGCCGCCCGCGTCCTTGAACTTGATGTTTGCCCGGCGGGCCTGAAAGTCCTCAAAGTTCGAGCAGGAGGAGATCTCCACATATCTGCCGTAGGAGGGCATCCATACCTCAATGTCGTACTTCTTAGCGGCGGTGAAGCCCAGATCTCCCACGCAAATGCGCACTACCCTGTAAGGAAGTCCAAGACCCTGAAGTACCATCTCGGCATCGTGAGTGAGCTTTTCCAGCTCCTCATAGCTATCCTCCGGGCGGGTAAACTTCACCAGCTCTACTTTATTGAACTGGTGCTGACGGATGAGGCCGCGGCCGTCCCGTCCGGCACTTCCGGCTTCCTGACGGAAGCAGGCGGTGTAGGCTACGTGCTTAATCGGAAGCTGCGCTCCGTCAAGGATCTGCTCACGGTACATATTGGTGACCGGCACCTCCGCCGTGGGCACAAGGAAGTAATCGGTACCGGCCACCTTATATGCGTCCTCCTCGAACTTGGGGAGCTGGCCCGTGCCGACCATGGAGTTCCTATGCACCATGAAGGGCGGGAATATCTCGGTATAGCCATGCTTTTCGGTATGGGTGTCAAGGTAGTAATTGACCACGGCTCTCTCCAGCTTGGCGCCCATATCCCGATAAACGTGAAATCTGGCGCCGGTTATTTTTGCAGCGGTGTCCGGGTCGAGGATGCCGAGATCGGCTCCTATATCCCAATGGGCCTTCGGTTCAAAGTCAAACTTCGTCGGCTCGCCGAAGCGTCTTATTTCCACATTGTCCTCGTCGGTGTCGCCGTCGGGCACATCGTCATTGGGGATATTCGGTATCCGCAGCATCGCCTCGTATATTTGGCCCTCGACCTCGCGAACCTGCTCGTCCAATTCCTTGACCTTTTCGGAAATAGCCTTCATTTCGGCGAATACCGGAGCGGTATCCTCTCCGGCCTTTTTCATCACCGGTATTTTTTTTGAAGCTTCGTTCTGTCTGGCTTTCAGGCCCTCCACCTCAAAGAGTATGGCCCTGCGCCGGTCGTCAAGGGCGATCACCCCGTCTATGTCCACATCCTCCTTGCGGCGGGCCATAGCCGCCTTTACCCGTTCGGTTTCGCCGCGTATAACTTTCATGTCTAACATTTAAATGCCTCCAATTCTATCTGTTAAAGAAGATCTACTATGCGCGTCAAGTCGTCCGCGCTGTAGAATTCAATTTCTATTTTGCCCTTTTTTTCTCCCTTTACCGTGACCTTGGTGCCCAGCTTTTCCGAAAGGGAGCGTTCCACGTCCGGATACCCGGATGATTTTGTTCGCGCCTTTGGAGCCTTGAGGCCGTCTTTTTTCTTAGCCTGTTCCTCCACCTGACGGACGGTAAGGTTTTCGTCCTCGATCCGCCGTGCAAGCTCAAGCCGCTTTTCCCTGTCCGGCACCGCCAAAAGGGCCCTGGCGTGACCGGTGGACAGCCGGCCGCTCTGGACAAGGAGTTGTATCTCATCGTCCAAATTTAGAAGCCGAAGCATATTCGCCACATTGCTGCGGCTCTTACCCACGCGCTCGCTTATGCTGTCCTGCGTCATGCCGAACCTATCCATAAGGTTCTTGTAGCCTTGAGCCTCTTCGATCGGGTTCAAATCCTCCCGCTGAAGGTTTTCGATCAGAGAAATCTCCGCGGCCTGAACGTCGCTGTAGTCGCGGACTATGGCGGGGATCTCGGTCAGGCCCGCCAATTTCGCCGCTCTCCACCGCCGTTCACCGGCTATAATGCGGTAGTAGCCGTTTTCGCCGTTCACTACGATTATCGGCTGGATGACCCCGTGTTCGGCAATAGAGTCCGCCAGTTCCTGAAGCTGCTCCTTATCAAAGAATTTTCGCGGCTGATCGGGCCGAGGCTCCACAAGGGATATTTTAAGCTGAGTCGTAGAGTCGGTCTCCCTGTTCATCGCGTTAAAAGCCTCGGTGGCCTCGAACAGTGAATCAAAACCCCTGCCAAGCTGCCGTTTGGACATCAGACCACACCTCCAAGCATTTCTCTTGTCAGGCTCATATAGCCCTCCGCCCCCTTCGAGCTGTTGTCGTAATAAATGACGGGCTGTCCAAAGCCCGGCGCCTCGCCAAGGCGGACGTTCCTCGGGATAATCGTCTTATAGACCTTATTCGGGAAGAAGCGCTTCACCTCGTCAACAACCTGTATGGAGAGATTTGTGCGGCTGTCGAACATCGTCAGCAGCACACCCTCAATTTCAATTTTGGGATTGAGTGCCTCCTTGACACGTCTGATGGTGTTGGTGAGCTGGCTCACCCCCTCAAGGGCGTAAAATTCGCACTGAATGGGAATCAGGACGCTGTCGGCGGCGGTCAGAGTGTTAATGGTAATAAGTCCCAGGGATGGGGGCGTATCTATAAAAATAAAATCGAAGTCCTCCCGTATCGGCCTTATTGAATTCTTAAGCTGATTTTCCCTTCCCATAATGCTTATCAGGTCGATTTCAGCCCCTGACAGATTGATATTGGACGGGCAGACAAAAAGATTGTCATACTGGGTCGGGAGCATGACCTCGTCCATGGGCACATTATCGATAAGACACTCATACACGGTCTTTACGCAGCGGCGCTTGTCTATACCAAGGCCGCTTGTGGTGTTGCCCTGCGGGTCAACGTCAATAATAAGCACCTTTTTTCCCACGCTGGCCATACAGGCCGCCAGATTTACGGCGGTGGTGGTTTTACCCACGCCGCCCTTCTGGTTGGCTATCGCTATCACCTTTGACATTGTTTCACCTCTTTCAAACTGTTCGGTTTCGCATCTTTCACAATACTGAAAATTTGCAAAAGCCGACCGCAAATGCTTTAGCTCTATTATAGCACATTTATTGTTTCATGTGAAACATTTTTTATTGAAAATATGCACAAACAATTTTAAAAAAGTTTGTGCATATTTTCATCCGAGTGAATGTTTCACGTGAAACATTCACTTTGCAATCTTCACAATATATTCTATGTAATCGTCGTATTCCACTTCCTTCGTCGTGGCTACGGCCCCGTTTTTCTTGAGAATATCCACGGTTTTCGTCAGCGTATTCACAAAGCTCCGCGCGGTTTTGATCGAGGTGCGGGGAACGATTCGTCGGTTCTGCCGAATGTTTTCCTCTATCATGCGTTGCACCAACTTTTCGGCCATGGCCACGCTCATCGCTCCCTGGCCCATCTTTTCCGCCGCGGTCATTTGCTGACTTTCCGAATCCAGTCGGAGCAGCGCCCGAGCGTGACGTTCGGTCAGTCCGTACTCTATAACTTTTGCGCGAACGTTCTTTTCCAGTTTTAGCAGGCGCAGCTTGTTGGCAATGGAGCTTTGGCTCTTGCCCAAGAGCTTAGACACCTTTTCCTGTGTGAAGCCGTGGTATGTTATGAGCCGGCTGATGCTTTCCGCCTCCTCAAAACAATTAAGATTTCTCCGCTGGATATTTTCCACGATTGAGGCCACGGCGCTGTCACTGTCGCTCATTTGGCGGATTATCGCCGGAACCGTTTTTAGTCCGGCGTCCTTTGCCGCCTTGAGCCGGCGTTCACCGGCGATGAGTTCATATCCCCTTGCCGCCCGCCGCACAAGTATGGGGTTAAGCACACCCATGGAACGAATTGAATCTGTCAACTCCTTCATGCCCGCCGGCTCGTAATATCTTCGCGGCTGAAAGGGATTGGGATAGATCAAGTTGATGTCGATCTCCTCTGTTTTCATAGGTACATCTCCTTTATACAATAAATCATCCTGCGAGTTATACTAATCCTTAATTAAAATCAGACACCGAGCGACGAGAATTTTTCGTGTCAGACAAGGAAGAGGCCGCAGGCAATACTGTATGTATTGTCAAAGCCGATGACACCGAATGACTCGGAAAAGGCCGTCGCAAATGTCTGATTTTAGTTGGGGATTAGTATTAATATCTCATAGGATGATTATACCATATAATTCATGCAAAGTGAACAAAAACTTTTCGCCTTATGCCGACATTCTCCGCTACCTTATGGGCTCTTTGGAGGGCTTACCGGCCTTTCGGGGATATTGCGGAGGGGTCTTTTCGATTTTCTTTATAATCACAAGACTGTGGCGCAGTTCGCCGTAGGGAATGTATATTTTCTTTATCTCCTCGAGCCGGCCTCCCAAAGCATTTATCGCCGGTTCGGCCAGATCGGCCTCCTCCTCCGGCGAGGAGCCTTTCATCGCCACAAAATAACCGCCGATTTTAACATAGGGGAGGGCGTACTCGGCCAAAACGGCAAGATCCGCCACGGCTCTGGCAGCCGCTGCGTCAAAGCCTTCGCGAAGGAAAGTGTGCGCCCCGTCCTCGGCACGGAGATGTACGGCGCCAATGTCTTTCAACCCAAGCTCCCTGATCACCCGGTTCAAAAAATCCACCCGCTTGCCCAGGCTGTCCAGCATCGTGACCCGAAGGTCGGGCCGTGCCAGCTTGACCGGCAGCGAGGGGAAGCCCGCGCCCGCGCCTATATCGATCATGCTTCCATTTTCGGGCAGTTTTCCGGAAAGGATCAATGTCAAGGAGTCCAGATAGTGCTTAATTCTGACGCCTTCCGGGTCGGTTATGGCGGTAAGATTGATCTTTTCGTTCCAATACAGGAGCAGCTCCGTGTACCGCTCAAACAGCTTCAGATTTTCATCCGGTATGTCGATGCCGAGGCTCGCCGCCTGTTCACCGAGCCTGTCCGTTTCGCTCATCGCGTTTCCTCCCCTCGAGATAAATCAACAGCACTCCTATATCCGCCGGACTGACGCCGCTGATACGGCCGGCCCGGCCCACGCTTTCGGGTCTCATTTTTTTCAGCTTTTGACGCGCCTCGATGCGGAGTCCGGCCACCCCGTCATAATCTATATCTTCGGGAATGAGCCGCTTTTCATTGCGTCTGAACTGCTCCACCTGTTGGAACTGGCGGCGGATATAGCCGTCATATTTCACGGATATTTCGACCTCCTCCCGTTCGGCGGGGGAAAGCTTCGGCCGTTCGGAATCAAACGGAGCCAGCTCGTCATACCCCACCTCCGGACGCCGTATAAGCTCGGTTATTTTAATTCCGGTGGAAAGAACGCTGCTGCCCTTGCTCTCCAAAAGACGGTTCAGTTCTTCGGAGGGCGAAAGGTTGACGTTCTCCAGACGGGCTATCTCATTTTCTATACGCGCCCGCTTTTTCAGAAAGAGATCATAACGTTCATCGCTGATAAGCCCTATCTCATGTCCCAAGGGCGTGAGACGGAGATCGGCGTTATCCTGACGGAGCAGGAGCCGATATTCCGCCCGGCTGGTCAGCATACGGTAAGGCTCGTTGGTGCCTTTTGTCACAAGGTCGTCGATCAGTACGCCTATATAGGCCTCGCTGCGGTCAAGTATCACCGGCGGAAGTCCCTTCAGCTTCCTCGCGGCGTTTATGCCGGCTATAAGCCCCTGCGCCGCGGCCTCCTCATATCCGCTGGTTCCGTTGAACTGACCGGCTCCGAACAGTCCGTCTATATCCTTGAACTCAAGAGACGGTTTCAACTGCAGCGGATCGCAGCAGTCGTATTCGATGGCGTAGGCGCAGCGCATTATCTCCACATTTTCCAGCCCTTCCATAGTGCGCAGCATTTTGAGCTGCACATCCTCGGGGAGAGAACTGCTCATGCCCTGAACGTACATTTCGCAGGTGTCCATACCCATAGGCTCGATAAAGACCTGATGTCTGTCCTTTTCGGC
>CANRJP010000059.1 GCA_947630975.1 uncultured Clostridia bacterium | reverse complement strand
AAGCTCATGCCCACCGGCGGCGTAGACGTGAACAACGTGGCCGAGTGGATAAAGGCCGGAGCCTGCGCCATCGGCGTCGGCGGAGCGCTCACCGGCGGAGCCAAGACCGGCGACTATGCCGCCATAACCGCCACCGCCAAGGAATTTGTCCGCAAGGTAAAGGAAGCCCGTGGCAACTAAATTCCGCATATCACAAAAGCGTCCGCTCGCGCGGGCGCTTTTTTATAAAGAATTTTTATAAAAATTTTTATAAAAAATTTGTCCGAAAACGTCATTTTAAAACGTTATTAATAATAGGGACAAAAGAACGGAGAATGTGCAATGCGAAAACGTAAGGCTCTGCCGAGTCTGAACGAATCACAGCGGCGCAAGGCGGAAAGACTTTACAGGGACTACGGCGGCTATGTCTACGGCGTGGCGCTGGAGCTGGTGGCGGATCACTCCCTTGCCGAGGACGCCTGCCACGAGGCCTTCGTCAGAATAATGGGCAACATCGACAAAATCAACGAGGACAATGTCGACTCCTCCAGAAAATATCTGGAGATAGCCGTCCGAAACGCCGCCCTGGACATACTGCGCACCCGAGGACGGCTGGAGAGCCGCGAGCTGTCCGTGGATTTGAGCGGGTACGAAATTCCCGAGCCGCGACCCGGCCCCTCAGAGATACTGCTCTCCCGGGAGCTGATAGAATACTTAAAGCGGATCGTTGAAAATCTGACCCCCATATACCGCGACGTGTTTCTGCTGAGGACGTTCTACGGCCACACCGCGGCGGAAACGGCCGAGATTCTCGGCGTCAGCCCGGCGGCGGAGGAAAAACGGTTCTACAGGGCAAAAAATCAAATTATCAAGCGATTGGAGGAATACATAAATGGCTGACGCGGAAAAAGAAAACATCGTGGACATCATTCTCACCCAAGCCGCGAAGGAGGCCGCCGAGGAGCTGGGGGCGGCGCTCGCCCCGCCGGCCGGTGCGCCGGAGATGCCGCCGAGGGCCCGCCGCAGGATACTGCGCACGATAAGACGCACCCAAAAACGCCCCCTCCCCCTGAGGATAGTGAGAACCGCCGCCTGCTTTATGCTGGCCGCCTTTGTCGGCCTTGGCGGAACCGTCATGAGCGTCGAAGCGCTGAGGGAAAATTTCATCAGCTATGTGTTTGACAAGGACGCGCCGTCAACAAAGTTCTCAATCAACATAAACTCGAAAGCACCTTATAACGGCGAAATCTTAAGCCTTGGTTTTGTACCGGACGGTTTTGAATGTACGGACAGTAAAATCAATTATGAAAGGGGCTCGGAATTTTTATACTTTAAGGGAGAAAACAACGATTATTTCTGGATCAATATGTATTGTAGCGACATTGAAATAAATGCCGATACTGAAAATGCGGAATTGGAAAACATTGAAATCAATGGCTACGATGCGGTTCTTATTACAAAAACTTATATGTATGAAGGTCTTTGTCATTCGGTGATTTGGTCAGACGGGAAACATATTTTTGATTTATTTGGATGTTTGTCCAAAAAAACCATATTACGAATCGCAGGAAATATTACGGTTCCAGAACTATAAATGGAGGTATTTCAATGATAAAAAATTTATTAAAAAAGGTGATATTACTCAGTGCGGTTTTAGCATTTTGTATGTCATGGAGCATAACAGCGTCACCAGCGGCAGAGCCTGAAATATTAATTAACCCGAACAATTTAATAATTGCTAGAAACACATATAGTTTTAAAGAAACATACGACGGGAGACTGCGGTGCATCGCAAGCATGACAACATCGAGTAATTATGAAGCTGAATTAGTTGTTCGACTTCAAATAAAAGACGATCGCTGGCGCACTACCCGTACATGGACTGACAACAGCGGCACAATTACCGCCGATGTGGATGAATATTATACCCCCTCCTCAAGCGGAGATTACCGGCTTTGGGTGGAATACAAGGCCTACGACAGCTCCGGCAATCTGGCGGAAACTGTAACCGATTACAGTCAGGTCATTCAAATCTGATTTCACATTTTAGACAAATCTTTCCGCCGCTTTTTGTGTACTCTGTACAAAATTAAAATTTTTTCCGTTCAGGATGTCCAAATCGCTTGAATTTATCGTTTATATTATAGAAGGCCAAAACGCAATGACACATTGGCAAGCATTTATTAAGGAGGCGATACCGTTGGGCTGTTTTTACCGAAGAAAAGACCTTATCAAAGGCTGACGCAGGACGAAAAAAGCATACATATGTTCACAAACAAAGCTGAAAAAACTAATTAAGAAAAAAGGAGTTGTATAAAATGAAAACCATTGAATTAAAAAATGGAGCTTCCATGATTATTTACGAAAAAGGTGAATCTCCTAAAATGAGTGAGACCACGGATGTAGAAAACCGCGCTGTTGTTTCGTTTAACTTCCGTCTGTCTCATGTACCCGCATATCCTACCGGAATTGTTTTAACCACTTCTTATACCTGCAAGTTTAACGGCAATACAATTGAAAATGTCATTCCTGTAGGTTCAGGACTTAACACTATATTCATCAACTTTTCAGAAAAACCGAACGCCGAATATTACCTGTCCGCGTATGATGTAGAAAGCGAGGAATACATTACCGATTCCGGCAACAATAACGGATTTGAGGGGCCATCACTTATGGTAAGTGACATCTCCATAGTCGGCGCCAAGCCAAACCATAACTACATCATCAGGTTCGCCAGCACCAAAACAATCAATTCTCCCCTTGCAGGCACGGTAACAACAGGTAAAAGTTAATAGAGCACTTTATGTCATGGCGCACATTGACCATTGCGGCCAATGCGCGCCCTTCCTTCACAAACTGTAATTACTTTGCTCAAAAGAAAGGAAAGAGACCATGAAAAAATTTATGTCAAGGCTTGCCTTAAAAATGTTTGCCGCCGGTCTTTGTCTTTGCACGGCCGCGGCTCCTGCTATGGCAATGTCCGCGGAGTTCAGCGGACTAAAGCTCCATGACGGCGGCTATCAAAAGCTTGTGCCCACCAATCACAGCAACGGCCAGTATGACGAGGTGCTGACTCTCGGCGAAAACGAAAACAGCATAACCGTCAATTTCTCCGAGTATGACGGCGGCAAAAACGAATACTACATTTATGTTATAGACATGGATGACTACTACGTCACCACAAATCAGCACGCAAACTCTCCGGAAGTCGGTATAGGGCCTGTTACCGTTCCGAAGTTTGTTATCAGCGGGCTGAAGGGCGGCCACATTTACGGTATACGTCTCTGCACGGCCAGAAACGCCTCCACTGTCAGCGGAACCCTTTCGACCGGATATACAGAGCCGCTGGCGGCGGACAGTTTTGACATGACGCCCGTAAGCGCCGCTCCCGTGAGCGGCTACGGGGACGGAACTCCCTTTACACGGCATGATATGGCGGTAATGACATATGACCTCCGTCCCGAAAAGATTTCCGACCCGGACGTGGGTTATTATGGCGCCGATATTTTTTCCGACTTGAGCGGCCCCGACGCGGATATCATCAACGAGCTGTCCCTATACCGCATATTTGACGGAGTGGGGAACGGACTTTATGACCCAAACGCTCCCGCCACGGGCGAACAATTCATCAAGACGCTTGTGGTTTCGCTCGGCTACGGCGAATACGCCCAATCTTTGGGCGGCTGGCCGGAGGGTTACATTGAATGCGGACGCCTGCTGGGTCTGTCTGTGGAGGGCGACCCCTCGGACGTCCTGAATCTCAATCAGGCAAAGGAATTGGCGGAAAAGGCCATGACCGTTCCCCATATGCAGCTTGCTCACTATACCGTGGACGGCGGACGGCTTTTTGTGCAAAATCCGAATGTTACATACGCAAATATGCGGTAGGGCTCCGATACCGCGCTGATACGGCGTCTTTGCGGTATGTGCGGAAAACAAAAAAAGCGGATAGTGGCCGAGGAGCTTGGCGCCAAGGTGGACTACATAGCCGAGACCGAAGCGCACGCTTTGCACATATCGATCAACACTGTTCTTTTAAATCAGCCGAAAGCCGGTCAACAGCTTCAACAAATCGGAGCTGCTGACCGGCTTTTGACGAACGGCGGGGATATATTTAATTGGTAATTTCGTTTATCGTTGCAACCGCAAACGTTTTATGGCGGACGGCCAATGGCCGCCCCTACGGTATTAATACTAATCCTCAACTAAAAGCGTCTAATAAAGCCTTCTCCTTGAGGAGAAGGTGGCACGAAGTGCCGGATGAGGTGTAGGATGCGAAGCATCCGTTATACATTTACGTTACACTAACGCCGCCTACGGCGGCTACACCTCATCAGTCGGCTTCGCCGACAGCTTACGGGGGCCCCACAAACAACGAAGTTGTTTGTGGGGAGAGGAGGAGCAGCGAGGTGAGCCACGTTCCGATTTAAAAAATCGGAACAAGCGATACCGAGCTTGCGACGACGATGGGGAAGCCTTTTTTATCTGTCATTGTTACTGTAATAAACTCGCATATTTATGCTTTTTATTGGGAATCAGTATTATAACCTATTCCTCATTCCTCATTCCTAATTCCTAATTTCTCATTCCTCATTGCCGTTTACGGCATCCATGCCGTGCTCGTGGGCGTGGGCGCAATCGTGACAGTCGCCGCCGCACTCGAAGGGAGCGGTCTCGCCCCGGCGGTGGTAGTAGTCCTCAAGGGCGGCCTTGATGGCGTCCTCGGCCAGCACGCTGCAATGTATCTTTGCGGGGGGAAGTCCGTCAAGAGCCTCGATAACGGCCTTGTTGCTGAGCTCGAGAGCCTCTTCAACGGTCTTGCCCTTAACCAGCTCGGTGGCCATGGAGCTGGTGGCGATGGCCGCTCCGCAGCCGAAGGTCTTGAACTTGACGTCCTTGATTATGCCGTCCTCGATCTTCATGTACATCTTCATAATATCGCCGCACTTGGCGTTGCCCACGGTGCCCACGGCGTTGGCGTCCTCTATCTCGCCCACGTTGCGGGGGTTGGCAAAGTGATCCATTACCTTTTCACTGTACAAGTCTATCACTCCTTATATATTACTCCACGCCCTCAAACAGAGGGGACATACTTCTAAGTCTTTTTACTATCGGGCCCAGCTCCTTAAGAAAGGCGTCCACCTCGTCCATGGTGTTCAGGTCGCTGAGAGTGACCCGCATGGAGCCGTGGGCTATCTCGTGGGGCAGACCTATGGCAAGCAGCACGTGGCTGGGGTCAAGGGAGCCGGAGGTGCAGGCGCTGCCGCTGGAAACCACAAAGCCCTTCATGTCAAGGCTCAGCAGCAGGGACTCGCCCTCGATGTAGCGGAAGCAGATGCTCACATTGTTGGGCAGGCGCTTCGTCCGGTGGCCGTTGAGGCGGACGTAAGGAATTTCCGCAAGGATAGTGTCGATGAGCTTATCCCGCATGGCGGTGATTTTGGCGGTCTTTTCCTCCATGTGATCCACGGCCAGCTTCAGCGCCGCCGCCATGCCCACCGCGCCGGGGACGTTTTCGGTGCCGGCCCGTCGGCCCTGTTCCTGAGCTCCGCCGTGGATGAGGTTGTCAAGGCGAAGGCCCTTCTTTATATAAAGGGCGCCGATGCCCTTGGGGCCGTGGAACTTGTGGCCGGACATGGACAGCATATCAATGTTCATGGCCTTTACGTCGATGGGCACGGCGCCCACCGCCTGAACCGCGTCGGTGTGGAACACGATACCCCGCTCATGACAGAGCGCGCCTATCTCGGCGATGGGGTTGACGGTGCCTATCTCATTGTTGGCGAACATAACGGTCACAAGGACGGTGTTGTCCTTAATGGCCTTTTCGATGTCCTCCACATGAACCATGCCCTCGCTGTCCACGGGGACATAAGTCACCTCGAAGCCGTTCTTCTCCAAAAACTCGCAGGTGTGGAGGACGGCGTGATGTTCCACCGTAGTTGTTATAATGTGATTGCCCTTGGCCTTATTTTTCAGGGCATAGCCCTTGATGGCCCAGTTGTCGGACTCGCTGCCCCCGGCGGTGAAATAAATCTCCCTCTCGGCGGCGCCGATGGCCGCCGCCACGGTTTGGCGGGCCTTTGTCAAAGCCTCCCGGGCGTTGATGCCGGGAGTTGTGTATGTCGAGGACGCGTTGCCGTAATTCTCGGTGAAAACCGGGAGCATGGCGTCCAGAACCTCCTGTTTTACCTTTGTGGTCGCCGCATTGTCAAAATAAACCACATGGACACCTTCTTTCATCGTTATAGCATAGCACAAATGCCGGAAAAATGCAATAGGAATTTACAGATTTAATAAAAAATCTGATATTTTTCGCCGTGGAGAGCATAATTTATTCCGTCCCGGAGTATTTCCGCCGCCCTGTCGGCTATGGCGTCCACGTCCTTCGGCGTCACGAACATATTCGCCGCGTTGGGTTCCAGCGCCTCGTATATCAGGGCGTAGCGGTCGTTATCCTCAAGGCCCTGAAGGAGCTTGACGGCCCCGTCCCCGGCCCCGTCCTTCATTTCCTTAATAACCATGCCGATGGCGTCGTCGGCCACCGTGGCCGCGTCCGCAACCATGGGTATGCCCACGGCAAGAACCGGTATGCCGAGAGTGGCCCGGGACAGCTCCTTGCGGCTGTTGCCAACTCCGCTGCCGGGGCTTATTCCGGTGTCGGTGAGCTGTATCGTCCGGCCTATGCGGGCTATGCTTCGGGAGGCCAGGGCGTCCACGGCGATTATCAGGGTGGGGCCGATGCGCTGGGCTATGCCGGCCACGCTCTCCCCCGTTTCAATTCCGGTGGTGCCCAGCACGCCGGGGGCCACGGAGCTGACCGTTCGGGCGGAGCCGAACTCCTCGGGCATATATTCCTTCAGGTGACGGGTCACGAATATCTGGCGGGCGGTGTTTACGCCGATGCTGTCGGGGGTCATGCGGTCGTTGCCCAGCCCAACCACCAGCACGTGGCCGCAGTCCTTGCCCTCCATCATGAGGCCCAGCTCCCGGGCCAGCGCGTCGGACGCGGCCTTGCGGGCTTCGGCCTCGGCCAAATCGCCGGTTTCAATGGTGACATAGACGCCCATGGGCTTTCCCATTTTCTCCGCCCCCTCGGGGCTGGTTATCTCCACCGTGGTGACGGTGACGCCCTCCTTCTCCTCGGAGCGGCTCTCCACCCCGGCAACGCCTCTGCCCCGCATTTCGCGGGCTTCCACGGCAAGGTCGGTTCTTATCATAAAATATTCCTCCCAAAAAATAATTTCTTAAGGCAATACCGCACAGAGATTGTGCCCATATTGCGCGGCAGATTTTTTGACGGAATTACGAAAACGACGCGGGAATACTGTCGTATTTCAAGGAGTTTTCGTAAGAAACGTCGGAAAAGATACAAGCAAGATGGGTACAAAGCCCTAAAGCGGTCTTTGTGCGGTATTGCCTTAAATTATTTTTTCATGCGGAGGGAATTTTATGCTTGCATTTTCCTTCGGGCTGTGCTATAATTGTAGCATACAATTATCATTTTGGCAAGAACGCACTTTTATGTAATATACTATCTATTTTGAAACCATAGCGTGAAAGGACTGATTTTATGCCGGGACCCTGCTGCAAATGCGAGGGCTACAACTGCCCCATCGAGGCCACGATCCACCTCATCGGCGGAAAATACAAGGCCATCATACTCTGGCACCTGATAGGCACGACGCTGAGGTTCAGCGAGCTACAGCGGCTGGTGCCCCAGGCCACGGCGAAGATGCTGACCCAGCAGCTCCGTGAGCTGGAGGCGGACAAAATGATTGAACGGAAGGTCTATCCGGTAGTCCCGCCAAGGACGGAATATTCCCTGTCCGAAAAGGGAAAGAGCCTCTCCCCCATTCTTCTGGAGCTATGTCATTGGGGAAAGGAGCATCTCGAGGACAGACCCCCGCGGGAGGCGGCTCAATGATAAAATGGCTGTTTTTCGACCTGGGCTCCACCCTCATTGACGAGACTGACTGTCAGACGGAGTGGGTGCGGCGTACCGTGGCCGGGACGGGGGTGAGCTTTGAGGACTTCGAGGGGGCATATTGCCGCTTTGCCGCCCAAAATCTCGACGGCTTTAACGAGGCCTGTAAGCTGTTCGGCCTTCGAAAGGGCGTATGGCCGGGTGAACTGGAACGGCTGTATCCGGGCGCCGAGGAGCTTTTAAAAAGGCTGTCGGAGCGGTATTCCCTCGGCGTCGTCGCAAACCAGAACGCGGGTCTGCGGAAAAGGCTGGAGAGTTACGGCATAGGCGGGTATTTCAAAGTCATTGTCGGCTCCGGAGACGCGGGGACGGCCAAACCGAATACGGAAATTTTCCGCAAGGCTCTTGAGACGGCGGACTGCAAGCCCTCGGAAGCCATGATGATAGGCGACCGGCTGGACAACGACATCGCCCCGGCCCAAATGCTCGGCATGGCGACTCTGTGGGTAAAGCAGGGTCACGGCGCGCTGGGGAATGTGCGCGCCCTCACGTTCCCGCCCGATTTTACGGCGGACGGCATATGGGAGATAGAGTCAATATTGAACGGTTATAAAACGACTTGATTTTGGGAGCGCATACTAATCCCAACTAAAAAAGCGTCTAATAAAGCCTTCCCCTTTGATGGGACAGACATAGTCTGGCGGTGAACCGCATTAAGTTAACAATGACAAGGACAAAGCCTTCTCCTTGAGGAGAAGGTGGCACGAAGTGCCGGATGAGGTGTAGCCGCCGTAGGCGGCGTTAGTTTTACCGAGTGTGTTTTACAACGGACGCTTCGCGTCCTACACCTCATCAGTCGGCTTCGCCGACAGCTTCCCCTCGAGGGGAAGCCTTTTTAATCTGTCATTGTTACCTTAATAAACTCGCATATTTATGTTTTTAATTCGGGAATAGTATCAATATGTTCCCAAGTAAACATAACAAAAGGAACCGCCGAAGCGGTTCCTTTATTGTTTTTGGGTATTTTAGCCAACCAGACCGGACTGCTCCATGTTCTCTACAAGGCTCCTCTGAACGCAGAAGTATACGATCAGAAGGGGAACCAGGAAGATGAGCACGGCCGCCTGCTTAACGGCATCAAAGGCGAAAGCCGAGGCAGCGGGCTTGTCGAACCAGGTCTGCACCGCCGTAACGATGGTGTCGGACTGGGAAGCGGCGAACCGCTGGGACAGCTTAACAGCCGCGAAGGGTCCTTCCGGATAGAAGTAACCGGTGTAATAGGTGTCGCCGTAGTTCCACACGAAGGACAGTATGGCAACCGTCATGATGGTGGGAGTGGCGTTGGGCAGGGCAATTCTGAAGTATGTCTTGTAGAAGCCGCAGCCGTCGATGAGGGCGGCCTCCTCCAGCTCCTTGGGCAGGCCCATGAAGAACTGGCGGAACAGATAGATAAACATACTCTGCTTAAGACCGAAGCCGAAGAACGACAGCAGATACAAGGTGGCGGGCTTGTTAATCAGGTCGATGGGGCCGCCGGTGAGGGCGGTGAAAATTCCGAAGATGTCAAAGTTCTTAAAGCGCAGGTACTGGGAAATCAGCAAAGCCTGATTGGGAACAACGAAGGTAACGATAATCAGGAAGAAGATCAGCGTACCGCCGGGCACCTTTATTCTGCCCAGAACATAACCGGCCATGGCGCTGATAAACACCTGGATAACGGCTATGCTGGCCGCGTAAAGCAGTGACCAGAGAATGATGGAGAAATTACCATAAACCAACCGAATGGCGGCCTTGAAGCTCACCAGAGAGAAGGTTTTGGGCACCCATACGATGTCGGGGTTGCCCAGATCCTCAACGTCGTTGAGCACCATGGGTAACAGCTTGATGATGGGATAGAGAATGGTGAAGCACATACCGATGATAAGGGATATGGCAAAGATGCGGAATACCAAATTCTGGAGGTAACGGGTGCGGTGAAGCGGATCGGTAATGGAGTTGTCGTTCCACTTTTCCTTGAGCCATCCGCCAAAGCTCTGGCCCTTGACCTTTGTCTTAGTCTTACTTGCCATAGTCTAATTTCACCACCTTTGTCAGAATTAAAACCATGATTACCAGCGCGACAAGCACGTTCAGCAGGAAGCATACGGAGAGGGCGCTTCCGACGCCGATCTTGTTGCTCTGGAAGGCGAACGCGTATATCTCCTCAGACATCTTGGAGGCCAGGAACAGGTCAACCAGGGTGTATACGAAGATGAAGAGCGTCGTGTTGCCCACCATGGGGAAGGTTATCTTCCAGAAGGTTTCATAGGTCGTGCAGCCCTCGATCTTGGCAACCTCATACAGAGAGGGGTTGATGGACTGGAGGGCGGCCAGGTACATCAGCGTCTGAACGCCGGCCTTGGAAACAATGCCGAAGATGTCGCTGATAACGCCGACAATGAAGGAAATTACTTCTTTGGGGAGGAAGCCTACCTGAGTGAACAAATTCATCAGGAAGCTTGACTCCTCCGTGGCCGTCGTTGCCACCGCGGTGATGTCTCCGCCGCCGCCCGATACGGTTATCATGTCGGTTACTATCGTAAGACCGAGAACTATGGGCAGGAAGAAGATTACACGGACTACGCCCCGGCCCTTGTACTTGGCGTTGACGAGCAACGCACAGAACAGGCTGAATATTACTATCAGGGGGGTATTGAGGAGAACGTCGGAGTTCTCGTCGGTAAATACGCGGATGAACTGCTGAGACTGGGTGGAAACCTCGGTATTGAACAGATCAAAGTAGTTGTTCGTGCCGACAAACTCCATAGCCATACCGCCGGTGTCGCCAACCTCAACCTTGTTAAAGGAATAGATAACGGTGTTTACTATCGGGATCATGAAGAACAAGAGGAAACCTATTATCCACGGCGCCAGGAAAACGTAACCGTTTATCTTCTGGGTGGTGGCGAAGGTAAGTGGCTTTCTTGTCTTTTTTGTCTTATCCGCCACATTCGCTTCCTGTTTCATTACTCATCCCCTCCTTCCTTAATGACATAGCTCTGAGCGTCCAGAGTTTCTCCGTTGACCGTTACGCTGAAGGTGTTGTAGTTAGTGATAACCTTAACGCCTGTCTCGTAGGTCGTCTCGTAAACCTTGTCGTCAAGAACCTGATGGGACTTGATTCTGGTGGTACCGATCTTGGCGAACTCGTCCTTGATGGTCTGATCCATTTCCTTGATTTCATCGGCAAAGATGCCGTACTCCGTGGCAAAGAGCTCGTTGTAGTTGTTCTCCTTAAGATTGGCCACACCCTTGGCGGTGATGGTGAACTTGGGGAACGCGGCAAGCTCCATGGCCTGAAGCATGAAGTAAGCCTTGTTGGAGGACGCCGTGTTTACGCTGAGAGTGGTGTAATCGGTAAGTCCGTTGAGCACAAGCTGACGGAAGGGAACGTTCTCCTTTATAAGACCGTAGTCGCTGCTCTCTCTGGAAATATCGGCCGCGACAGCCGCATATCCGATGCGGTTGGCGTTGGGATTGTAAAGCACAAGCTTACGGTCCTGAGAGAGGGTCTGTAGAGCGTTCTGGATAACCTGCTCGCCCTGATAGGGAGAGCAATGCTTGCCGTCGCGGAGATCCTCGTAGTACAGGCTGCCCAGATCGCCGATGCTCAGGTTCTTATAATCGGCGGCCGCCGCCGAGAACTTCTCAACAATGTTGGGGAGATAAGCGGGCGCCACGGTGTAGAAGCCGTTGCCGTGCATATTGAACTCGCCGGTGGGAATGTCGTACTCATAAGTCTTAAGAGGCTCGCCGTTGAAGTTTACAAGGGCGTGCTTCGTCTTGAAGGACGACGATGTCTTGTAAACCTGAGAGGGATTTACATTGAGGTAAAGGGAATCCCAATGATCTCTGAGCAGGGCGTCCAGATCGGACTTGCTGCCGTTGCTGGAGGTGAGCTTAGCGTCGGAATTTACCTTATTGTAAATACCGCCGTTGAAAGCTCCCTTGTAGCTTACGATGGGATTGACCGCCTTAAGATCCTCATAAATCTCGGCGAGGTCATCGTAAGTAGTCATTGAAACAGTCTTGTCGTAAGGAACGCCTACAAAACGCGCGTCGATAGTAAGGGAGGATATAACATCCAGGAATATTCTCGGAGCGGTGGTTTCCTCGGCGGTCTTTTCCTTAAGATTGTAGGCCGAGATTATGTAATCGCGGTAAGACTGGCTCATGGTGTAGTAGTTGGCGTTGTCGGTATAGAGCTTGTAGCGGACTCTGCAATCCATGTCAAAGCTGTCGGTCATAGCGGTGAAACGGGCGTCGTTATCACTGTAAGGCCCAAATACCTTAACGCTGCTTATCTGCATTACGTCAAAGCTGGGATATACCTTGTTGTAAGGAGCATCGGCGGCAACGTCGCCGGTGGCGGCCAGCTTGACATTGATGGAGGCGGTGGTGTCGCCGCTCTCAATGATGCCCATAAAGCCGTTGTAAGGCTTAACCGCGGGGCCGGGAGCAACCTCGAGAGCGGGATTTTCGCCCTCGGCGGCCTCGCCCTCACCCTCGGCGGCGGGCTCCTCGGCGGGAGCTTCCTCCTCGGCGGGTTCTTCGGCAGGCTCTTCGGAGGTTTCCTCCTCCTCGGCAGCTTCTTCGCCCTCGGCGGCTTCTTCACCTTCGGCGGCTTCACCCTCGGCGGGTTCTTCCTCCTCGGCGGCAGCCTCTATGCGGTTGGCGTCGCTGCCCATACCGAATACGGGCATTGTGATATTCTCACGGAACTCGCTCTGATTGTAGAGCGTGTCGTAATAAGTGTTGTTGTAAACTGGGCGGCTGTACTCGGCATAACCGCTGTCATAGCTGTTGATGTCAAAGAGGGCGCCGCTGCCGTCGGGAACAAAGATGAAACCGTTGTCCGTCTCATCGGACTTAACCAGACCGAAGTTGGGCATGATGTGTATCGCCTTGAGCTGATACTCCTTCTCGCCCTGCTCGTTTTCCTGGCTCTCGTTGACGATTTTGCCGGTGGGAACGTTTACCACCAGGTCGCCGCCGTCAAGGGTGAACTCAACGGGAACGATGAACCGGGGATTTTCGGTAACATTGAAGGTGAAATCAAACTCCTGGCTGTCGATACGGATTTCGTCAACAGTATAATTTACCTTCTTGCTCAGGTCGATAAGTATTCTGGTGGCTGATACGGGAGGCGTACCGGCCAGCTTGTTGTAGTAGTGGGTCTCGTCGTCGGAAAGAGCGTAGATCTTATCCAGAGCGTTGTTGTAGCTGGCCTGAGTCTCGGCGGTGATGGTGCCGTTGTCAACCAGCTCCTGCACCTTGTCAATGAAGAACTCATTATAGCGCTCAACGCTCACCATCTTGGGCATATACTCCTCAAGGTTGGTGGATTCCTCGCTGGCGAAGGTCATATTTGCCCGGAAGCCGTTGGGAATACGCTCGATGCTGTACTTCTTCTCAACATCCTCGCCGGTGATGGACTCGCCCTCGTCCTGGATGCTGTAGCTGTAGCCGTTCCAGATCTTTTCGGCGCCGGCACCGTCGATATAGGTTATCGAAACGGGGCCGCCGGGAGTGGAGCTGGACTCCTGAGTGTCGCTGACGGACTCCCAATATGTACCGGTCGCCGTGTCAACGACTCTTATGTTGAGATTGGCGGGATTTACCATAAGCTGCTTGCCGCCCTCCTCGGCCACCGTGACCCAGCCGTCCGAGGTGGTGTCAACCGTGTTCAGCGGGTTCGCAAGCTCACTGGAGGTCACGCCGGGAAGGGCCGTGGCCTTAGTCCCAAGCTGAGGCAGCCATGATACGAACTCAACTACCAAGAATATTACCAACGCGATGCAAAGTATTTTAAGCACGCTTAAATTCTTTAAAAAGTTTTTCATATCAATCACCACCTCTTCATAAATTCTGCCGCGAAGGTGTAGCCGAAGGATACCGCCTTCTGGATAAGGGTAATGTACAGTATGGCAAGGAAGATGATTATTATCGCCGCAACGAAGGTAGCCACTAACATGGCGACGTTGGTGCCGGCGGTATACTCATGCGCCACGCACAGACCCGCGAATACCAGGAAAGCGAAGAATACGCTGCCCGCGGCGCTGATGGCGGTAAGGATCGTGGCTTCCTCGGCGGTAACAACGTTACTGAGGATAACGATCACAGCATCCAGCACCAGCTTGGGGAAAAGGGCGTATGTAAGCACGATGAATATATCGCTGAACTTACCGCTTCCCTCAAATATCGCCGTTACGCTCCAGTTGCTTATGCAGAAGAGCAGGAACGGGAATATGCCGAAGATGAACGTCGTGATACTGTTCATGGCGAACAGCGGGTTGTTGTTCATTATAAAGCCCGTATACTGATACTTGATTATGGCCAGCAGGCCGTAAAGTATAAGTATTATGGCGCCCAGGGCCAAATTGCCCTTGCCTCTGAAGCGTACCTCATAGAAGCCATCGAATGGATGGAAAATGACGTACGTCAGATATTTGAAATCTTCTAATAACTTTTTCATCATTTTCACCTCATTACAGCTCTTCTAACTTCTTCTGCTTCCGGTTGTAGGATATTTCTGTCCAGAGCACCCATACAACGAAGGCAAGGAACACGATAGCGAAAATTGCGAAATACTTCTGAATGAGCAGATTTCGATAACCGCCGAAGGCCGTGGAGTAATAGGTCTTGTCGTTGCCCAGCCTGAAGTTATCCATGGCGGCCTTATAGTTGTCGCGCATGAGCTCGTTCTTGCCGATGGAAACATAGGCGTGGTCGTAGTTGGCGTTCATGTTTACGATCTGCTTATTCTTTACGGCGGCGCCGTCGAAGTCGCCGTTAAAGTACATCTCCTCGGACTCGAGAACAAGGGTACCGAAATCGGTAGGCGTGAACACGAAGGCACAGGCCAGCTTGCTGTCGCCCACAATCAGGGAATTGCCCATCCAGCAGATAGAGGAGGGAGTGTTGAATTTACCCTTTGTGTCGCCCTTGCCGCCGAATACGGTGAGCAGGTTGCCGTCAAAGTTGTAAAGGAACACTCTGTTCTTGGAGGTATCAAGCAGGGCGTAAACGCCGTAGTCGGAAACCGCCACGTCCACGAATGTGCTCTTTGTCGCGCTTTCGTCGGAGGAAGAGGCGCTGGGCAGATCGCCCAAGGTCTCGCTGTAACCGAACTTGCGGAGCACGTTGGAGCCCTTTGCGTTGAAACGGAAGGCCATTTCCTCGGAAGCCGTATCGGTGGTTACCGCATATACGAAGCCGTCGGAGTCGGTCTCAACGTTAGTGAAGGCGGGAGCGTATATCTTGCTCATCTTTTCCTTCTGCTCGTCGGAAGCGATGGACTTCCAGAAGAAGTCGATCAGGCTTACCTTAGGAGAGTTTACGCCGAAGTAGCGGGAGAAGCTGCCGTCGGTGTTGAGCTCGATGATACCCTCGGTGCTGTTCTTTACGACTACGAAGGGTCTGTCCGCGTTGTCAACGGCTATCTTGGAGGGAATGAACTCGGTGGAGCCTACCATGTTTTCGGGCTTATTGATAACCATTGTCATGGGATAGGTGTTGTTGCCCTCCTCGTCCTTGGCGTTGACGTCAAGAACAAATATGCGGTTGTTGCCGGTGTCGGCAATGTAGAGGCTGCGGTCGTTGGCGAAAACTCCCTCGGGGGCGTTGAGTATGGCCTGCTTGTTATTGCTGTCGTCAACAACGATCTTGCCCTCGGCGTCGCGGATTATCTTGATGTCCGTTACCAGATTGTAGTCCAGGTCAAGAACGTGTATCGCGTTGGAAAGGGAATCGGCGATATAGATTCTGTCGCCGTGAACGTAAACGTCGTCCACACTTTTTATGGAGGCGCCCTCAACGCTGTCGCTGTTGATAACGGTAGAAAGCTCAAAGGCGTTCAGGCTCTGATTGGCGCTGCCCCAATAATCGTAAATGTAGCTGCTGTCGTCAGTATGCTCGGCATAAGCGGTTGCAAATGTGAAGCATAAGAGAACGAGCGTAACAAGGCTGATTATTCTTTTTGTCATCACTATGCACCCCCTTAATCTTTCATGCCGGAGCTTGCCATCGTCTCGATAACGTTACTCTGAGAGAATACGAATACCGCGATAGGCACCGCCAGCATAATCAGGTTGACCGCCGAGGATACACCCGTACGCACGATACCGGCGCTGATGATCTGGCTCAAAGCGTAGGTTATGGGCTTCAGCTTTTCGGTGTAAATGAAGTTGCCGCCGGTGGCGCCCCACAGGGACTGGAACGAAAGGATAATTGCCGTGATCCACGCGGGTTTCGCCAGAGGCATTACAACCTTCCAATAAATTCCGAACTCGCTGGAGCCGTCGATCTTGGCGGACTCAAGCAGCGACGTGGGAATGTGTACCATGTTGTTCTTCATCAGGTACAGGCACAGGGTGGAGCCGATGGCCGGGATAACGACCGCCCAATATGTATCAACGAGGTGTATCTTGCTCATGATAATGTAGTTGGGAATGGCCGTTACGGTGCCGTTGAACATCAGGGAGTAGGTTATGATGCTGCTCATGGCGCCGCTGCCCGGGAACTTATACTTAGCCAGAGGATAAGCGGCCATGGAGCCGAATATAACCGTGCCGGCCGTGCCCAGGAAGGTGATGAAGAAGGTGTTAAAGATGTAACGGCTGAAGGGAACCCAGCTGTTACCCACGATCTGGAACAGGTCGCGGAAGTTGTCAAGAGTGGGGTTGGAAACGTAGAACCGGGGCGGGAACAGGAATACCTCGTTCAAAGGCTTGAAAGCGTTGAT
>CANRJP010000058.1 GCA_947630975.1 uncultured Clostridia bacterium | reverse complement strand
GGCGCGGAAATCGCCGTTGAGGAAGTAAACGCCATGGACGGCGACATCAAGTTCGAGCTTCAGTTCCAGGACGACGCCAACGACGCCGAACAGGCGGTCAACGCTTACAACAAGCTTAAGGATTGGGGCATGCAGATCTCTCTCGGAACCGTTACCACTCAACCCTGTATCGCGGTCAGCGCCGAGATCGACGCGGACGGCATCTTTGCTCTTACGCCTTCGGCTTCTTCCACCGACGTTATAGAGGGCAAGACCACCATGTACCAGATGTGCTTCACCGACCCCAACCAGGGTATTGCTTCCGCAAGGTACATTTCCGAGCAGAATTTGGGTGAGAAGATCGCCGTTATCTACAATAACTCCGACGCTTATTCCACCGGCATTTACCAGAAGTTTGACAGCGAGGCCAAGGAGCTGGGTCTTAACGTTGTTTGCGTAAAGACCTTTACCGACGACTCCGCCAACGACTTCACCTCTCAGCTCAACGAGATCAAGGACGCCGGCGCGGATCTTGTGTTCCTGCCCATCTATTACACTCCCGCTTCGCTCATACTTTCTCAGGCCAACAAGATGCAGTACGCGCCCAAGTTCTTCGGCGTTGACGGCATGGACGGCATACTCACTCTCGACGGCTTCGACACCTCTCTGGCCGAGGGCGTAATGCTCCTGACCCCCTTCACCGCCGATGCGGAGGACGAGATGACCCAGAGCTTTGTTGAGAAGTATAAGGCACGCTCCGACGGCGGCATAGAGCCCAACCAGTTCGCGGCCGACGCTTACGACTGCGTAATGGCCATCTATGAGGCCTGCAAGAGAGAGAATATCACCTCCGATATGAGCGCTGCCGAAATAGCTCCCAAGATGGTCGAGGCCTTCACAAGTCCCGATTTCGTAATCGACGGACTTACCGGCGCCGGTATGACCTGGTCCGCTACGGGCGAGGTTTCCAAGGATCCCAAGGGTATGGTTATCCATAACGGCGCTTACGAGGGTATGTAAGGTATTGCACGGATAAGTTAAAAGCCGAGGGGAACTTCCCCTCGCCTGAAATACCGTAAAACACAAAGGCGTGCCGAGCTGTGTTTCGGCACGCCTTTGAAGTAACAGAGGTGAAAACATGACATTCATTTCAAATCTGATAAACGGAATCAGCCTTGGCAGTGTTTACGCCATCATAGCCCTTGGCTATACCATGGTTTACGGCATAGCGAAGATGCTAAACTTCGCCCACGGCGACGTTATCATGGTGGGAGCATATATGGCGTTCTGCGCCATGTCCTATCTCAGCCTTCCGCCCATAGCGGCGATACTGTTGGCAATGGCCGTGTGTACGGTTCTGGGCATAGTGATCGAGGCGCTGGCTTACAAGCCCTTGAGAAAGGCCAGTTCCCTCGCGGTGCTCATCACGGCCATCGGTGTGAGCTACCTTTTGCAGAATATCGCTTTACTCATCTGGGGCAGTGCGCCCAAGAGCTTCAACTCGGTAGTGGGCTTCGACTCAATATCGCTGTTTGACGGCAGGCTAATAATCACGTCCGAAACGGTGGTAACGGTCATCGCCTGTATAGTTATCATGCTTGGACTGACGCTGTTTACGAAAAAGACCAAGATAGGTAAGGGAATGCGGGCCGTGTCCGAGGATAAGGACGCCGCGGAGCTTATGGGCATCAATGTGAACGTTACCATTTCCGTAACCTTCGCCATCGGCAGCGCCCTTGCCGCCATAGCGGGCGTACTGCTTTGCTCCGCCTATCCGACCCTTATGCCAACCACCGGCTCGATGCCCGGCATAAAGGCCTTTACTGCGGCGGTGTTCGGCGGTATCGGCTCGATACCGGGGGCCATGCTCGGCGGCATACTGCTGGGACTGATAGAGATATTCAGCAAGGCATATATATCTACGGCGCTCTCCGACGCCATAGTTTTTGCGGTACTTATCGTTGTGCTCCTTGTTCGTCCCACAGGCATACTTGGCAAGAAAATTGCGGAAAAGGTGTGAGGCGCGGTATGGAAAAGATAAAGAATATGAGCAAATTCACACGCACGAACATCGAGTGCTACGGTATGGTGCTGCTGGCCTTTGTGATATTGCTTCCCCTTCAAAACGCGGGACTTATCAGCTATTCCATAGCGGGCCAGCTCGTTCCCATATGTACGTATATCGTTATGGCCGTATCCCTCAACCTGACGGTGGGCTTTTTGGGCGAACTGAGCCTTGGCCATGCGGGATTTATGAGCGTCGGCGCATTCAGCGGCGTTATAGCGGTGGCCTGTCTTAAGAACACCGTGGCCCCCGACTGGACAAAGCTGCTTGTGGCCATAATAGTCGGCGGCATCCTTGCCGGTGTAGCCGGTCTTATCGTGGGCGTGCCCGTAATACGGCTGCGGGGCGACTATTTGGCTATAGTCACTCTCGCGTTTGGCGAGATAATCAAAAACATCATCAACTGTCTGTATGTTGGCGTGGACAAAAACGGCCTTCATTTCAGCATGACAAGCGCCGACGAGCTAGGACTTGTGGACGCTTCGCCGGTGCTGAAGGGCCCCCAAGGCGCTACAGGCATACCGAAGATTTCTACCTTTACCTCCGGAGTGCTGCTGATACTGTTTACTCTTTTTGTAGTCCTGAACCTGATAAACAGTAAGACGGGCCGCGCGGTCACCGCCATCCGTGACAACCGGATAGCCGCCGAATCGGTGGGCATCAACATCACCAGATACAAACTGACGGCGTTCGTTATCTCGGCCATACTCGCGGGCATGGCGGGGGCGCTGTACGCGATGAACTTCTCGTCTATTGCCGCCCGTAAGTTCGACTTCAATACCTCCATACTTGTGCTGGTGTTCGTGGTGCTGGGCGGAATGGGCAACATCCCCGGCACGATCGTAGCGACGACCCTTTTGTATATGCTGCCCGAGCTTTTGCGCCAGTTCGCGGATTACAGAATGTTGATATACGCCGTCGTCCTGATTGTCGTTATGGTTGCTACAAACAGCGAGAGGATAAAGCTTTTCGCGGACAAGATAAAGGCGCGTTTCAGCCGCGAAGAGGATATTACTGACGCGGCGGGGAAGGGAGGCGGCACAAAATGAGCAAGGACAAGATGGTTCCCGTTCCCAGCAACGCTATTGTGCCGGAGCGCGACATAAACAAGATCCCGATTTTGGAGACCCACCATCTCGGCATAGATTTCGGCGGACTTAAAGCAGTGGACGAATTTTCAATAACTGTGGGCAGAACGGAAATATCCGGCCTCATCGGCCCTAACGGCGCCGGTAAGACCACGGTTTTCAACCTTTTGACCAACGTATATCAGCCGACCCGTGGCACGATTTTGTTGGACGGCAAGAGTACGGCGAAAAAGTCCACCGCACAGATAAATAAGATGGGCATTGCCCGTACCTTCCAGAACATTCGGCTTTTCTCGAATATGTCAGTTATAGATAACGTGAGAGTAGGTTTGCACAATTCGACAAATCAATCCCTGGCCGCGTCGCTGACAAGGCTTTTCGGCTACAAAACGTCGGAGAGAAAGTCACTGGAAGAGGCAATGGAGTTGCTTTCCTTCTTCCATATGGATGATATGGCCAACCGTCAGGCGGGATCGCTGCCCTACGGAGCCCAGCGCCGTCTCGAGATTGCGAGAGCTTTGGCTACCCGTCCGGGCATAATCCTGCTTGATGAGCCGGCGGCGGGCATGAATCCGTCCGAAACGGCGGAGCTTATGGAAAATATACGCAGAATACGGGATAATTTCAATATTGCGGTAATGTTGATAGAACACGATATGAACCTTGTCATGAACATCTGCGAGGGAATTTGCGTTCTTGACCACGGCAAGGTGATAGCCAAAGGCTCGCCCGACGAGATACGGTCAAATCCGAAGGTTATAGAGGCGTATTTGGGCAAAAAGAAAGGGGGCGTCGAAGGCGGTGAAGAATGATATAATGCTCAAGGTGGACAACATCAACGTTTTTTACGGCCCAATACACACCCTCCGGGATATTTCCATTGAGGTCGGAGCGGGGGAGATAGTAGCCCTGATAGGCGCTAACGGCGCGGGCAAGACCACCACGCTGCGCACCATATCCGGTTTGCTTCGTTCCAAAACCGGCAGCATTACCTTCATGGGTCAGGACATTTCCCACACTCCCCCGCATAAGCTGGTGTCAAGGGGCATAGCCCACGTTCCCGAGGGGCGGCACATCTTTTTGCAGATGACCGTGCAGGAAAATCTTGAGATGGGCGCGTATACTGACGCCGCCTATACCAAAGAGGGGCTGGAGGACGTGTATCGGCGTTTTCCCCGGCTTATGCACAGGAAAAATCAGATAGCCGGCACTCTTTCCGGCGGCGAGCAGCAGATGCTCGCCATAGGCAGGGCACTTATGAGCAGACCCAAGCTTATGATGCTAGACGAGCCGTCAATGGGACTTTCGCCCATACTGGTGCAACAAGTCTTTGACATTATTAAGGAAATGCACGCCGCCGGAACAACTATCCTGTTGGTGGAGCAGAACGCTGAAATGGCTCTTGAAATCGCCGACAGGGCTTATGTGCTGGAGTCGGGTGTTATCAAGCTTTCCGGCGCCGGTTCGGAACTCGCGCAGAGCGACGAGATCAAAAAGGCCTACCTTGGCGGATAACTAAGCCGTCGGCTTATACTTTGACCTCTCTCATTATAAACCTCAATCAAAAGTGACAACGGGTGATGAAAATTTTTTGACCGATGAGAAAGGTGCGAATGTCATATTTTTATCAAAAACAATTATCGAAGAAACGACCTGCCGCTTCAAGGCTGCGGGTCGTTTTTGTCTGTTTGCAATTCGTGAAGTTTACAATAAGTTAAGGCGATTATTTCGCGATTTTTCCTGAAGACTAATCGCCGCATTCACGATGACTTACTTCTCTATAATTTTTTATATCAGCAGCTCGGCCACGGTGTCCGCCAGCAGCTTCCGTGTGTCGGGAGCAAGCTCCGTCAGGGCTTCCAATATCCTGCGGCTGTCTTTCAACCAGTTGTTTTTGAACTCCACAAGATCGTCCACTTTAGCTTTTTCCATTATGCCGAACAGACCGTCCACAAAGGCGGCAAGCTGAGCTTCGGACAGGGCGGCGGCCCTTTCGGTGAACCTTATTCCGAGTACGGTCGAGGGGTTTTCTCCCTTGAGCTTGAAATCTCCAAACTCGTCCACGTCCCAATTAAACAGCATATGCTGGAGTATGCCCGGCCCACGGCTGTCCACGATAATTCGCGTAGTGGAGTCCTTAAGGAGCATCCCCACGAAGGAACGCTCCGGCACCAGCTTGGTGAGATTGAGCTCTTTGAACTGAGGCCGCTCGGTTATGTCCTCCATAAAGCCCGGGCCGTCCAAATTGTACACCATCTTTATATTTTTTCTGACTTCGTCCGGGCAGAATACGGCGCTGTAAACCGCCAGATTGCCGCCCTTGCTGTGGCCGCAGACATAGAAGGGCTCGGCCATGTCCTTTATATATTCCACCGCCAGAGTATGGGACGGAATGGGCATTTCCACCGCAAGCTTAAAATCCTCCTTCCAGCCGACGATATGCTCGTCGGTGCCGCGGAATACCACCGCCGGGACTCCGCCTTCGGGACGGAAGGTGAGGGCGCAGTAGGATATTTCCTTTTCTTCCGACAGCACTGACTGTACATTTTCTATGGCCATATTCTGATAGCGGCGGCTGAACACGGCCTCAAAGTACACATCCCGCTGTGCGTGGCCGAATCGGTCGTCCTCAAAGAGTCTGTTTCGGCCGGGTGCGGTCATTGTCTCCACGAGTGTCCTTGCCTCGGGCGTGAACTCAAACTTAAGATAGCTGAGCTGGCACAGTACCGCCGCGTCCACCGGAGTGAAGGGCAGCTCGTCCATTGTTTTTCCGCCCTGAATTTTGATAAAATCAATAATATTGCTCATTTGACTGCTCCTCTATCCCAAAGCGGGAGCCCGAAGGCCCCCGCTGTTGTTTTACCGTTTATAATACGCCGAACAGATCCATAAAGGCGGCAAACAGATTATCGCTCATATCCATGTCAGAGGTGAACTGCGCCTTGGCCTCCGGAGTGTAGCAATATCTGCCATCCTCGAAACGGCTCCTATATTTCATGCTGTGGTTGAAGAAGTTATATTCCACATAAAAATTGCCGTCGTAGAACATACCGTATGTGTCAACATAGGTGTATTTGCTGTATACGGTATCGGTGTTATAGCTGTTACCGTCCTCGCCGTAAACGGCGTTAAGGTACATTTCTTCACCGGCGTAGGAAGGATAAAGCTCGTAAACCTCGCTGCCGTCCCTTTCGGTGTACTTAAGCTCCACGCCCATGAGCTCGTCGTTCCAGCTATAGCTGATGCCGGGGATTATCTTTGCCAAATCGGTAATTTTGAAGTACAGAGATGAGAAGCCGTCGTCCTCGTCGGGATATACCTCGGCGGTGGTGATGGGCACCGTAACGACCTCGGCTCCGGTCTCGGTATTGCGTAAGATCAGGGGATCGCCGGGCTGATGTGCCTCGGCATAGGCCATTATTTCGCCAAAATTGTCCCATTTGCTGTCCCAGTTATTCTTCTGTGCGCTATACATGGAGTAGTCGGCAAGCTCGCTCATATAGTCGATATTGTTGGCCTTGGTGAGTTCGGGATATTTCACGCTTACGGGACGGTTAATATCGGTGACTTGAGAGGTCTCCTTAACCGCAATCTTAAACTTTCCGCTGAGGGTCATGGAAGCCTTTACGGCGGCTATATCCTCGGGCGTGATTTCCTGACTGTGGGCAATAACGTTGACGACGGCGTCCCAAATTCTTGCGGCGTCCAGCATAAGCTCGAAGCTTTCGTCAATACCTGTGACATAGCCGTCATAATTAACGGTGATAACAGCCTGATAACCGTTTTCAAGTATGCCGGAGTCGGCGATAAAGGCGCAAATCAGGTCTACGGTCTCGTCCACCTCGTCAGGAAGCTCAATGGCTTCATCTGCGTCCGCTGTGCCCACGGGCATACCGGTAATAAGGGCCATGACGGAAGCCAGCTCGGGCTTCTCAAGTGTGCTGATAACGCCGCGAATGAGCTTTTGTACATTAGCGCTGTCCAGCTTTACGGTGTAGGCGGTGCCGCCGCTCACCCGTTGAGCATCGGTAACGATATTAATGTCCAGCACAGAAGCGAGCTGATCGATAACGGTCTCATTTTTGAGCATGGTGTTAATCAAGTTAATTGTCGCCTGAGTATTCTCGACGGGGACTGCCGACTCACCGGTTACGAAAACTTCGGTAGGGCCGTCTGCTCCGCCGATAACGCCTAAGTCTCCGCTGGGATCGAAGCTCATCATTTGTGCCGCAAAGAGCTGACCGTAAATATCGGCGGTGTCAATCGTGAAGTACTCCTTGCCGGCGACGCCCTCGGGCAGGAAGGGCTTAAGATACGAGGGCAGAGCCGTTGTGACCTGAATGGTGCCGTCCTCATTGGTCTTTACCCATGAGGTAGATGTGGCGACGAGGTCGGGCATGGTGCTGACGGTCTTGACCTCCTGCACGTCGCCGGACTTGGTAGCGGTGGTCTCGGTGCCGGTAATGGAAAGGAGACCGCCGTAGAGGTTCAGCAAATAGTTGGCAACCTTAATGCCCGCGTCCTCAGCCGAGCTGTCGCCGGTGTAGTTGTCGGCGACCTTCAAGGGCTCGATGAGGGACACGTCAAAGGTGGCGGTCTGCTTGGTTACGCTGGTATCGGGCTCGTTTTGCAGGGCCTTGTATAAGGCCACATCGTCAGCCGTACAGCCGGAAAAGACCGTAACGACCATGGCCGCGATCACCGCGAGGGACAGAATTTTTTTCTTCATTGTATGTCACTCCTTTAAATTAGTAAACAAATTATTTTAAAGCTTATTTGATATACAGCGAGCTTTCACATATCGGCGCTATGCTCTCGTAATTCTCAAATACAAATGCCTTTATCACAATGTTGTTGTCGGAATCCACCGTGCTTTCAAAGCCGTCCAGCACTACCTCGCCGACGGAGTCCTCGGGCACGGCGCTGACAGCCTGAATGAGCCTGCTGTCACAGTATACCGCCGCGATAACTCGCTTGCCGGTCGCGTCTATGCCGCTTATATCAATCTTTACGGAGCCGGAAACGAGGCCGTTCTCCACGTTAAGGCCGCTGCCGTCTATGAGTATTGAAGGTTCTTCACCAGCCACGGTGTAGTAAAGCTCAAGAACGTCGCTGGCAACCACGCCCGGCGCCGCCGCGATCGCGCGAATGCGTGTGGGGCCGGTTATCTCGATGGGTTCGGTGTACTGAGTGCTGTTTACCGTGGGAATGGTGCCGTCGAGAGTGTAGAATATTGTCGTATCGGTATCCTTACCGGAGACGGACACCTTGTCGGACGTAAGCTTGACCGTCGAGCCGGCCGCAAGGACGCTGTTAGTTTCGGTATCCGCGGCGGGAATGTTTGCCTTGGGCAGGGATATGGTGTACTGCACCTTATTGTTGCCCAGTCCGGACTTGGTGCCGAGCACGGTTATATAGTTCATTTGGTTGGAAATGAACAGGGGGCCGGTGTAAATGTTGTTGGGAGAGATGTTGCCTACATATCCGGCTTCAAGAGAATAGTACAGTGTGGTGCCGGGTGTGAGCAGAGGAATCTCAACCGTTTCGCCGCCCATAACGGGAGTGCGGACGAGTTCGCTTGTATTGGGCAGCTCCACGCTTTCTTTTATTTCGATAGATGTTTGATACAAAGAGCTTGTCACATAGCCGCTCCTTGCAGCCACGGCTGAGAACGTTCCGTTTTCAGTAACGGGTATCTGGGCGCATTTGAGGCCGGGATAGTTGCGGTGTTCGCTGGTGGGAGTAACGCTGTGAGTGGTCGGAGAATTGATATTGGGAATGCTGCCGTCAAGGGTGTAATAAACGGTAGCGCCCGGCTCGACCGCCACAAGGATTATGGCGCCGGTAGTGGATTTTGAGGCTTTGGGAGTAGCCAATTTAGTGAGAGTGATTTCAAAATCCTGTTCGGGGCCGTCCTCCATGCCGCTCTTTATGGCTCTGGCGCGGATGCGGGTCTTGCCTTCGGCGGTAACGCGAACCTTTTTTGCCGCGTCATACAGCAGGCTGTCCGCCGTGGGCTCGGCGCCGTTGGTGGTGTAGTAAATCGAAGCCCCTTCTGTGAGAGTGGTCAGTGTTACGAGTTTGCCGCCTATTACGTCCTCCATTTCGGGAATGACCATGCCGCACTGCTCCGTCTCGTTTTCGGAAAGGATCTTGGTGACGACATCGCTGGCGGCATAACCGTTGGCAATGGCAACGACCTTCAACGTCACACCTTCCGGCACAACGGCCTCTCCCGATGAATTTGCCACATCACTGTTTTCGTCGGGAGTGGTGCCGTCGGTGGTATAGTAAAATTTAGCTCCTCTTGTGGCGCTGGTAAACTTCACGCGGTAGGTGCCGCCGCTCAAGCGTGTGGCGGTAATGCTCGGTGTAGCGGTCTTTCTGCCGACCGCCGAAATCACGTAGGTGCGGTAGGTATACTCAAAGCCGGGCTTTGCCGCCACGACATGGAGATAACCGTTGGACGAGAAGGAAAGGGGTTCGCCGTCGTAAAGGGTGTCCGTAACGCCGGCGGCTCCGGAGGAGTTGGAATCGAACAGATAGAACAGGTCGGCGTCCGGGTCGTCACAGTCTAAAGTCACGGTTACGGCGCCCTCGTCGTCGCTGCTGCTCTGCATTGAGATATTGCCTACAGGCTCGGGAGTTATTGGGCCGCCGGGTATATCGGCATAGCCTCGGCTCATTTCGGTGACATTGCCGACCCTGTTCACCGCGACAGCGGCTATATATGTGCTTTGGGTCAAGGTTATCGGATAAACATAAAGGTTTTCGTCATTCTGGGGAATTTCGGTTCCGACAGGTATTTCTTCCTGAGAAAGAATATAATAAATCTTATTGTCCGCGACGGAGGTCAGTCTTACGACCCTGATGCCGTTGGGTAATATTTCGCTGAGCATACCGGGAGCCGCCATGGGATCGTTTACCGTTACGGTTATCCTGCCGCTGAAAAGCTCGCTGTACTCGCCGTCCCTATATGCCCTGGCCCAGAGATAAAAGGTTCCGCTCTCGTTAAAGACTATGGGCTTTGTGTAGCGTATATCATTTTCAGCCGTGGGTTCGTAACGGTTAGATGATGTGGTGACCGCATAGTAAATATCGGCGTCGTTGGGAGAGGTAAGGGTTATCGTCCTGACGCCGCTGGCCGCGGTGGAACTACTGTAATCTAACTTTTCAAGCGGATCGCCGCCCTTACCTGAGACGTCAACGGTTACTATATCACTGTTGACGCTGCCCCTCTGCATGGCGATAAAATTGAGTGTGTAATTACTGCCGAAGGTACGGGGAGCGGTATATTTTTTACTGCCCTCGTTGGGAACTGTTCCGTCAGTGGTATAGAACACGTCGCAGCCTTCGGGTACGGTAACCGTTACCACCTTTAGATCCTTATTCACCTTACTGTCCTCGACCTTCACGTCCGGCTCGGGACATTTGGCCACCGAAACTCTTATAAGGCTGGTGGGATCGCTGTCAAAATAGCCTTCTTTAGTGGCGTAAGCTTTGAGATAATAGTCCCCTTCGGTTTCTATTCTTACCATACCGTTGACGGCTTCAGAAGTATTGGTCTCATCCAGCAGGAGGCCGTTGAATGAGGAAGATGAGGTGCTCATCATATAACGGAAGTTTGCGCCTTCGGTATTGGAAAGAAATCTTACGTTCTTTCCGCCGTAAAAGCTCTGGCTTTCCACACTTACATCCTCCACGATGAGCTTGTCTTTCCATGCTTCCTGAGTAGCGTAGAGCGTTAGAAGCTCCGGAGCCCGGCCCGTCTTGCAGATGAGCAAACTGATATATGTAGGCTTGGACACATAAAGCGTAGAATCTTTGATGTTTGAGGCGTAGATGGTCGGCCTTGTCGTGCGGCCGATGGTATAGAACACCTCGTAGCCCTCAAAATTCAGAAATTCCACCTGATATCTGCCCCCGCCGGCGTTGGACACGCGCATGGCGATGCCGGTGTCTTTCCTTGCGGCCTCGATGTCGTAACCGCAGGCCAGCAAGGTCTTACTGTAGCTGGTGACGGCGCTTTTCTGACCGTCCTTTACGGCTATCGCCCTGATCTCATAGTCACCCTTAGTGTCGAGCACAAAGGGAGCGCTGTATTCCAGAGACCGTTCCGTCGGCGTTTTGCCGTCCAAAGTGTAATATATTTCAGACCCAAGTTCCGCCGACATCTGTATCTCGACGCCGTTGAGGACATCTCTTGCCGTCACATCGGGTTTGGACGGAGCGGCCGCGTATACGGCCGGTACGATTGTCAGCAAAGTCAACGCCGCAAAAATTGCGATAATTTTTTTTGCGGTTCCGTTAATCATCGTTTCTCATCCCTTCAATAAAAATATATTTAATTATATCAAAAAAGGTCGCATTAGTCAACAGCATTTTTGTAAAATTTATATGAAAACTGAAATTGTCCGGTTTTTTCGCAAATTATTCTTAACAGTACTTGCAAAAAGCTCCGAAACATGATATAATTACCTCGACAAATAACCTCAATAAAATTAAAGGGGTAAATCTGATGAAAAAAGTTCTCATTGTCACATATTTTTACCATTCGGTATGCTTTGTCGCCATGTTCACAGGCCAACTGGCCCGTGTTAGCCGGCTTGTCAGCACCTCGTGGATGGCCGACTTGGCCGGAACCTTTGTGTTTCCCCTTGCGTTGGCGGCCGCCGCCATGGTGACTTCTCTGCGGGGCGGGCGCCGGGTCATTCGCCAGTTCCCAAACTCCGCCGCCGCCATAGGTATCGTCGGGCTTCTCAGGGCGGCGCTGTTCTTTTTCGTGCAAGGGAAGTACGGCTTTCTTGCGGCCATGAAATATTTGCTAATATCATTCCTTCTTCTCACACTCTGGTTCCTTATTTTTGAGATTTCGTCCAACATGATGAACAAAAGCACAAAAATCAACAGAAAATATGGCGGAAAGAACAAATAAAACGGAGGTAATCCCATGAACAGACAGACAGTTTTAGTTATCGACTTTGGCGGCCAGTACAATCAGCTCATTGCCCGGCGGGTGCGGGAGCACAATGTATACTGCGAGGTCTTGGCTTACACGCGGACCATTGAGGAAATTAAGGCCAGAGAGCCTGTGGGAATTATCTTCACCGGCGGGCCAAACAGTGTTTACGGCGGGGACGCCCCTTCCGTTTCGAGGGAAATATTTGAGCTTGGAGTGCCGGTTTTGGGTATTTGCTACGGGGCACAGCTCATGGCCCATTTGCTGGGCGGCATGGTCAGCGGCGCCGAGACCCGTGAATATGGCAAAATAGAGGTAGATATTTCTTCCAGTCCTATTTTTGAGGGGATAGAGGGGAAGGGTATATGCTGGATGAGCCACACCGACTATATCAGCGCCGTGCCCGACGGCTTTAAAATCACTGCGTCCAGCGCCACCTGTCCCGTGGCCGCTTACGAAAACGCCGAAAAAATGCTTTACGGCGTTCAGTTCCATCCGGAGGTAAATCACACTCTTTTCGGCGAGCGTATGCTCCGCAACTTCCTATATAATGTTTGCGGCTGCACCGGCGACTGGAAAATGAGCGATTATGCCGCCGAGTATATAGCTATGGCAAAAGAAAAATACTCCGGCAAGAAGGTGCTCTGCGCCTTGAGCGGCGGTGTGGACAGCTCCGTCGCTGCGGTTCTCCTGTCCCGTGCGGTAGGCAGGAATTTGACCTGCATCTTCGTTGACCATGGCCTGTTAAGGAAAAACGAGGGCGACGAGGTGGAGGAGATTTTCACAAAGCAGTTTGACATAAATCTCATTCGGGTAAACTGCGAGGAGCGGTTCCTGTCCAAGCTGGCCGGGGTCACCGAACCCGAAAAAAAGCGCCGCATCATAGGCGAGGAATTTATACGTGTATTTGAGGACGAGGCTAACAAGATCGGCGAGGTGGACTATCTGGTGCAGGGCACCATTTATCCCGACGTGGTTGAGAGCGGCAGCGGCAAGAGCGCCACTATTAAAAGCCATCATAACGTGGGAGCTCTGCCCGACGTGATAAAGTTCAAGGAGATAGTGGAGCCTTTGCGCCTTCTGTTCAAGGACGAGGTGCGCAAGCTGGGAACCGAGCTGGGCATACCGGATAACCTTGTGTGGCGTCAGCCCTTCCCCGGACCCGGATTGGCAGTCCGTGTCATAGGCGAGATAACTAAAGAACGCCTCGATATTCTGCGTGACGCCGACGCCATATTCCGTCAGGAGATCGCCAACTGTGGCATGGATCGGACGATAAATCAGTATTTTGCTGTTATAACCGATATGAAGAGCGTGGGTGTCATGGGCGACGAGCGCACGTACGACTATACAATAGCCCTCCGTGCCGTGACAACCACCGATTTTATGACCGCCGACTGGGCCCGTATACCTTATGATGTGCTTGAGCGTGTCAGCAACAGAATAGTCAACGAGGTAAAGCACGTGAACAGAATCGTGTATGACATTACGAGCAAACCGCCGGCAACTATCGAGTGGGAATGAACGCATAGAGGCACTTTCCCGGTTGTAGAGCCGTAAAAGTCCAGATTTTGCGAAACTGTGGCAACGATTTGGCAACATTTTTTCATTATTCATAAGTAAAGAGCTAACTGATTTTGATCAAGTCAGTTAGCTCTTTTTGTTTTATTGTGGAATATACACCTTACATATTTCGCTACTCATAGCCATTTGAACCCACTCAAGTTTTTGATACTGCCCCATTATTTGAATGCCCATGCGAGTACCAATAGAATCAATCTCATTTTGAATGTTATCTTCGGTAAGCAGCTCAATACTTTGAGTATCATTATTGCTTGTACGTCCCAACGATTTCCATTCGCTACTATTGATTAACAAAGCTTTTCTTTCTTCAAACGGAAGAGTGGAGGGGAATTTCTTGTTCAATCGGTATTTAGCCAGTTCCCAAATATGCATCACTCTTTGTTTCGGATCATTCTTTTCCCTGTTAAGAGCTGCTTGTAGTTGTGCCACAAAAGCTGGTTCATGAAGTTCCGGTTGTTTTGACCAATAATCATTAAGAGCTTGGTACTCCTTCTGTTGGATTGCTTCGATACGTTTATAGTCTTGATCGTTGTATGTAACCACATACGGACTTTCAGAATGCGTAGGCATATTACCATACCATGGTTGATTTACTACCGGAGCTTTGACAGAAAAAATTGCCGATCCCATGCTGTAATCTTGTTTTGATATATCTTGATATTTTGTTACCCATGAATCGTTACGATAATAGATATTAAGCAGATAGAGAGCGGCTAAAGCGTGAATAAAAGCCTTCACATTACCTTTTTGTAACGAAGAATATCTATCATGTTTAACCGCTTGATATGCTTTTTCCCAATATGTTCCTTGTCGTTTATGTGCTTCCTTCAAAGGTTTCAGTATTTTATTTTCATCCTTAGTGAAATTAAAGAACGGCGCAACAACAAGCACCACTTTAGTATGAGTTTGCCACTTTTTATCAATTAACTTCAAGCTGTCCTCGTCAAACAGGATGCTGGCATCTCCCCTTGGTTTTTCCCCGCCATTATCGAAATACAGCTCTTTAGATAGTGCTTCAATTTGAACACAACAACGGACTAATAAATCTGAGATATAAGGTGAAAAAGCTTCTAATTGAGAAGCGCATGATTGCGCAACAATGCTACCGCCGCTATTCACCAACACTTCATCAGTAAAGAAGATATACTTAGATACTTCGATTGCTTCCTTTTCAAGATTCAAATATGTTTGCCAAAAAATATCAGCCTTTTTCATTGGGGTCCTCCTTTTCCTCAGCCATAAGTGCCTCAACGAGCATATCGCTGAGCGCCTGCGACGGCACCTTTACCCACCTCTGTGTCGTATCAAATTCCGGGTAGTGATAGCGCCAGCGGTCGTAATCTTCACGACTGATCTCGCCTGCTGCGAGTTTGTCCTTTTGCGCTTTCCAAGCAGAAAGAATTTGCAGCAGTTCGGCAGCGTCCTTGCCCTTGTCTGTATTGATTTTTAAGCAGACTTCGCCGTCCGCTTCGCTGACGGTAAGACCGTAGTTGTCTTCAAGTGTAAACAGGGTGTGTGCAAGCCCGATGTAGCTGTCAATATCCGGTACGGTAAGTGCCTGCGGAGAAACATCTAACGCTTGTGCCAGCGCTGCGGTGATCTCCGCTTTGGGAGAACGAGTCCCCATTTCATATTGCGCCAGCCGAACGTCGGCGCTGTTTTCGGGGAAGCCCAGCAGCATACCGAGATACTTCTGTGTCATGCCCCGCAAGGTGCGGAAAAAGTGGATTCTTTCACCGATTGCCATTGTCTTTATCTCCTTATGTGTCTAATAATGTATATATTATAGCAGATATGCTTAGTAAAGTCAATAGAAATCTAAATATTTTTGTTTAGTATTTTTTGTGAAAACCACTTGACACAAGCAAAAATATTTAGTATAATGGATACACTAAGCCAAAACGCTTAGTAAAAGACGACGGTTCTTTACAATAACCAATCATAGTTTCATGCGAAATCTTGATTCAATAAGGGGGTGATGTTCCATGTGAAGAAAAACAGCTGAATAACGACAGAAAACGAGAGGTAAGCCGTGAGGCGAAAAAACACAGGAGGTAACATTTATTGAACGAAAACAATTTCATGAGGGTCAATGATGTGGCAAAGGAACTCGGCATATCTGTTTCCCACGCCTATAAGATTATGCAGAGACTCAACAAAGAACTAAGGGAAAAAGGGTATATGATCATCGCAGGAAGAGTGAATCGCAAATACTTTATTGGATCAATGTCAATAAAGTGGACAGAAAAAATAGAAAAATTAATAAACAAAGAATAAGCGTTCACGTTCATTAGGCGACAAGCCGCCATTATGAGAATGAGGACGAACAGAATTGTAGAAGCCCTCTATGTATTTGAAAAGGCTCAGATTCAATTCGCTGACAGTGGAATAGGTACGACGTTTAACTTCTTCTTTTTTCAAATATTTGAAAAAGCATTCCATAACAGCATTATCATAAGGATGTCCTTTAGCGGAAAAAGACTGCGTAATATTAAGTCGGTCAGCCGCTTCTCTGAAATCATGAGAGGTAAATTGAGAGCCTCTATCCGTATGAAAAATAACGCCGGAAGGATTGCCTCTGGAGCTCATAGCCGCCTCAAGCGTGTCTATTGCCAGAGCTGTATCAATATGTTGAGAGACTTTATAAGCAATAATCTTGCGTGAAAACAGATCAAGAATTGCGCACAAATAAAGGTATCTGTTTGCAACACGAATATATGTAAAGTCACAAACCCATGCGGACCAAGTAAACTTCATATTGGATTATATCGCGTTATATTATAACATCGATTTACCCAGTATTCAAACATATGCCAAGTAGGCAAATGCCAAAAACCATCATAATCAAACATATTTTTAGACAAATTTTTAGACATAGTGATAGCCCGTTACATTGTACAAATTTTAAAGCAGTCTATTGATTTATTGGTAATAATCGTATATTATATAAATGTAAATGAAAATTTGCGAGGTATAATATATGATTACTACCAATGAATCAAGATGTCCTATTTGTGGCGGAGATTTAAAATACTATGACACAGTTCGCAGAATTGTACGTACAAAATCTGGACTTACGAAAAAAGCATACATACGACGATTTTCATGCCAGAAATGCGGACATATGCACAGAGAACTTCCGGATTATATTTTTCCGTACAAGCAATACGAGGCCGAGGTCATCATCGGAGTAGTTGAGGGGATTATAACTTCGTCTACACTCGGATTTGAAGATTATCCATGCGAAATGACAATGAGACGGTGGAAGACGCGATATTTACAATCTGTGTTATGAAAGGAGTGGTATATTATGACCAAATTTAAAAGAAAATTCTGGAAAACATGTTTATGGTTAGGAGATTGGATAGCATGGTTTGGAGACATTCTCACATGTAAATCTGAAGAAAAACTTGACTATTTTAACAAAAAAGAGGAACGGTTTAAAACTTGGCCGTAAATATTAACTCGCAAAAGATTGAGTCCTAACAAGGGCAATGTCATTAAGATAAGACATTGTGCCGAAGTGACACGGCAAAGAAACGGGCGCCTCGGGAACGGTGTGCCC
>CANRJP010000057.1 GCA_947630975.1 uncultured Clostridia bacterium | reverse complement strand
GTCCGACAAGGCGGACGAGGCCTATTCTCAAATGCTCAAGGCGGAAAAGCAGATAGACAAAATATGCAGCTATCTGATTGATTTGAGCGGCACGGCAAACAAATACCAATATTCTCTTCAGCACATGAACAATTTGTACCAAAACTATTTAGCGAAGCTTTCGGCAGTTACAGACAGAAAGACCGACTGGCTGTTGTTTGACGACAGTGAAAAGCGGCTTACGGAGAACACCGTGCTTATTGTCGGACTGCTGTTCAAAATGTGCAAGGTGCAGATAGTCAAAAAGGCCGAGACAGAGGGAGAAATGAATTCCGTCAACAAATTGGAAATAGAGGGCGCAATGAGCGAAGCCGACCGCTTCATAACCGACCGCGCAATTTTGTAATAAAAATAAAGAAGAAAGGATGTAAAAAAATGTATTTGAATAAACTGCCCGCCGCCCAAAAAGAGAATTTTCTTGATCTGGCGATTCTTGCCGCCATGGCAAATAACGAGTTTGTTGACGAAGAAAAGGAACTTATCAGGCAGTATTGCGGGGAAATGAATATTCCCGAGCGCTATGAAACCAAAAAAAGCTTCGAGCAGGTAATTGATGAGATAGCCGTCGGCTGCGGCAAGTCGGAGCTGAGAATGGTCGCCGTTGAGATCTACGCTCTTCTGGTTTCGGACAAAAAATTCGACGCCTTTGAGACCGATTTCATGGGCAAGCTTATTGAAAAGGCTCAAATCTCCAAAGACGAGTATGAAACCATCAAGGAAATGGTCGATACATTAAATTATGCTTACGGCAAACTGAACGAACTGATTTTTTAAAATGTTGTGAAAAAACTCGTTCTGTAACATAGAAGCACGGGGGCCAACCTCGACCCCGTAGGGGCGCCCATCGGGTGTCCGCTGTCAAACGTTTGCAACCGTGATTTTGAACGTTATTGCGGCAAATATGTTCGCAAAATCGAAAATAAACACCCGGAACAAGTACTTATCAAGTGGCTTGTTCCGGGTTTATTTTTATGTGATTGGATTTAGTTCCGATAAGTATTACTATCGGAAGTAAAGACAGACGGCCATTCATTGCTCCAAGGCTGGCTTTGCAGTCGACCTCTGCGCCGACAGCCGGGCAAATCAGGCTTAAATCGGCCTTTCTTCACGACATTTTACAAATATGCCCATGAAATTTACACCATAATTATACTACTTTTGCCATATAAAAGTCAACACATTTTGATTGTCAATAATGTACAAAATTGATGTAAAAATTTGTGTGTTTTCAACAAAACAAGCCTGTTTTTCTGTGCTTGAATGTGTAATATGCACAAAATCGGCAAAATTTTAGTTCCGATAGTAATACTTATATGAAGTTCCCATGGATAAAAATTTATTTTTTTGTAATTTAAGGAGGCAACAAAAATGAGAATCAAAAAGATTCTGTCATTGGCCGTGGTTTTAGCCATGGTTTTGACAGTAGTGCCCATGTTTGGGCTGACCGCAAGCGCGGCGGAGGCGAAGACTGTTTCAGTATATGAAGTTTTCGACCCTGATGCTCTAATTGAACACGCGAAGAGTAATAATGGGTATTCGTTCGTAGGACAAACAACCACAGCTAACCCAAAAGGCGATATACCTTGGAATGACGATCTTCTTAAAGGAACCAATTGGGAAGGCTGGCACGGCGTTGGTCAAATATACGCTTCTAGTTGGGATGGGCTTGAAATTCCGAACAGTATGTTCCTTGATATAGGAACAGAAAACGGTATTATTTATGCCAGTGATGCTGTTAAGAATGGCACCAGCGATAAAGATTATATGGTAGTTAATTGGCAAAGTGGCGGAGATAATACATGGTTTGATATCGGTATCGTTGATAAAAATGATAAATTGATTGATACTTTCCGCTATCAAGCAATGAATGCAAGTGGACTCAGCCATGAATGGGCGCATAACGGCGGTGGCGGAAATGGATTTCCGGACGATTGCCTTGACTATACTTTCTTTGATAATAAAGACGCGGGCATGGGCGACGCCACAGCATTAACAACATATTATGTAGTATTTGCTAATTCGGCGGACAGATCATCTTACTCCGTTTCATATTATTACAAAGCCCCCGAGGGTCAAGCAACATGGATAGGGACAAAGGCGTACACCTCTGGATCGGCTGACAGTTTTGGCGGATTAAATATTTGGATGGCCGATTGGGCAAAATCAAAAGATCATCCAAAACGCTTTTATAATGTCCAAGTTCACGCCGGAAGTTATCCCGGTGAAGAAGTTACAGTAAATTTCTCTCATGATGACAAGGTACTTGGCGCAGCCAAGCTCAAAGCCACCATCGGAAACAAAATAATTATCCCAGATCAGGAGCTGGAAGGCGAAGATGGCGTAGTTTATTCGTTTGCTGATACAATTGAAGAAGCCAAAACTACAATGACCGTTAAGCCTTATGCCGCAGACGGACTTGTAGCTCATTACACATTGGCAACAGATACAACAGACAGTGGCATAAATAAACTTAACGGAAATAATGTAGGTAGCGTTACTTTCTCAGAAGACAAATATGCTGTCTTCGATGGCGGAACCGGAACCGGTGCCGATCATATAACTCTGCCGGCGGATGTCATTAAAGAACTTGATGGAAATTTTTCTGTCTCCATGTGGGTAAATCAGAACGATTATGACACAGAGCATGGAATCGCTCTTTGGGATTTTGCTAATGACAGTAATTTTGACCGGATTTTCTGGCAGCAGGGAGAGAACAAAGACAGCAACGCTATTCTTATTCAAAACAGAGGAACGGCTCAAAATACATATACTGCCAAAACAAGAGGCAAGAGCGACAGTATGAAAAATAAGTGGGCATTGCTGACGGCTTCATTTGACCTCGAAAAAGGAGCAGTAAAAGTATTCATAAACGATCAGGAAACAACTATGACGCCTGAGGGTACTTGGGGTATGGATCAGGCCCCCGCAAATATTTACGACAGAAAAGGTTCTGGCGATATGGAAATACTTCTTGGTCGTAATGCGTGGGCTGATAGCTCTAACGATGCTACAAATAATCCTGGCTTCAAGGGAAACATGGCAGAGGTACGTATATTCAACAAAGCTCTCACCGCTGAAGATGTAAAGACTATCTTTGACGCAAACGCTGTAAAGATAAAATATGTGAATGCTGATAAAACGGAGATTCAGGACGCCACATATGCAACTTCTTTCTCCGATACGGTTAAGTTTGAGGTTCCGACAGTAATTATTTCTAAAGACGGAATGGCCTATACTATCAAAGACGGCGACACATCTCAAGAGACTGTACAAAAAACAGACACAAAGAGGGCCGAGATAGAGGTTGAGTATGAGCCAGCAAAGCTGGAGGTAACGGACAAAGTAGTAACGGGCTTCCCAGACTATACCGTTATTGCCGGTAACGTTCCTCCGGTTGAAACGGTAGAGCTGTCAACAAACAACGATAAAGTAAAATATGTCGGCACGCTTGACTATGAAAACGTAACGGAACTTTCCCAGCCTGGCAAGCACGAGAACCTTTCTATACCGGTTGTCTGCGCTAATGCCGAGGGCGTCACCGCACAAATGAATGTTACCGTTCTGCCCTGCACGGACGACAAGCTTGCAGGGAAAATAAACTCCGTTGGGGCAGGAAAAAGCGGTGTACATGAATTTACACCCATAAGAGGCAATGCCGCTTTTGAATTTGACGTTACATACAATCTGAACACTGCCGGAGATGCCGGCGGAGTCGGCATCTTTATCGGTAATAACGACACCGACAAGGCTACCGGCTACAATGGCGGTATACCGGCGTACAGTTGGGGAGGTAACGCTATCGGCCTTCAAGGTTCAGAATTTAGTAATAGTAAATATAATATAAGTTTCCGTAATGGAGGAAGCAGTGGAGAAGCATTCTCTATCAATAAAGGCGAAAAATACAGAGTATATATCACAGTCGACACTGACGCTCATACCTTTACGGCTCAAATGATAGACAGCAAAGGAAACAGCGTATTCTCGTCGAATAGTGATACCGGAGCCACAGAGGGCAAGTATTCGTTCAGAAACAGTGATTTTAATATTTTGAATACCTTATCGGTGGTTCTATATAATGCTCAGCTCGATGCCGAAACAGCCGACGAAAACGCTGTCAATGTTGAAAATTTCCGCATTTCATGGACCGACAAAGATAAATACAACGTAACAACTTTCAAATATAAGACAGTTGATGATGAAGTCGTTAAAGTTTTGAAAAAGTCCGTAAATGCAAATGACAGCATTAAGGCCGACGCTTATGAGGCAAAAGTCAACGCAGAAGGAAAACTCTCCGCTTCCGGCAACTATATTTACAAGACTGATGGTGGCAGTGAAATTACAAATGCCGTGGCCGGAGGAGAATCCACAAGTGACGTTATAATGGAAAAACTGACCAATGCCGCCGTTGACGGTTTTGAAAAGGATACCGTAATAGAAGTTAACGGCGAAAAGTACAAGATCGTTTCCGGCGAAAACCTCATCCCCAACGGTAACTTTGCCGAAGGATTTTTAGGTTGGTACGATAAAAAGGGAAATGAGCTTAAAAGCGACACTTGGTGGGATTACGGAAATGGAGTGCTTAAGCATACCAAAGTAGAGAATGGCAATGGAGCTGATGAAGCAAAGCTCTATACCTACTGGGACGTTAAGCCTGCAACAACATATGTTCTTACAATGAAGACCAAGAATATCGGCGATACCAAATATGGTGTAATTAACACTCCCGGAACGACGCAGGATAGTGATAGGCCGAAAATTTCAGCAAATCACAGTGAACTCACCGCAGATAACTTTGCATTTGATTCCGGCGAAGGTGGGAGAGTAGGCGTGGAATTTAGATGGATGCAAGCAGATACTGAGCTTTCCGACTTCGGCCTGTTCGAGGCAATCCATCTGGAAAGACCGGCCGCACCTGAAGCCACTCTTGGTTGGGACGGCGAAAGCAGCAAGTTCACGATCAACTACACCGGTGAAGCCGGACAGACTGTAAAGGTTTATCACGAGGCGGAAACTGGCGACGGTACAATGTCAGAAGTAAGCGTTGGCTCTAAAGTTCTCACCGAAGATCAGTCTACCGTCGCGGTTAAGACTGAAAACACCAACCGCATTTACACCGCTACAATTACCAAAGTAGTTGAGGATACAGCCATAGAAAGCTTGCAGTCCGCCAAGACCAGCATTTACAAGCTTGTTGTAGATGAGATTTTTGCGGACGGCGAAGGAACGGCCATTGACCCCGATAAGAAGGACGCCATCAATGACGTTATCACCAAGGGCGGTATATACTACGAGACCGGACTTACAGATGCAACCACTGAGGGACAGAAGATTTTTGAGTCTATTGAGGTGGTGGATAATACAGTAACTATAACTGTAAATGGAACCGCTGCCGGTTACGGGCTTGGCTTTGTGCTTGATAGCGAGGGCAAGATTTGCTTCGGCTCCGAAGCTAAAGAAGCAACATACAGCGGAGAAAAGCCTGAGAAGGCAGCCGACAAGCTGACCATCAATACCCAAGATAACACCATCACATTACTAAATACTTCAACCCAAGAAGCCATCACCCTGTCCCTTGACAGTGTAAACATCGAATTTGTAGAAACTCTTATCGAGGAACTTGAAGCCGACGGCGCGGACGCCGCTCAGGACTTCGTTCCCGAGCTTTGATAAGGAGGCACGATTGAAATGAAAAAAGAATTTAAGGCCCCTGTTGTGGAAACTAAGGCGTTTATCGGCCCCGAGGATATAATGGTTGGAGTGATGCTCACCAGTCTCGGACAGGCCAATGATAAGGTTGCGATTGTTACCGATGAAGCTGTTGCCGAATCCTTCAAAATTTGGAAGGGCATCGGCCAATAATTCCGCGCCCAAGGGCAAAACGGGCGCGGCAGTGTGAGAAAAATATTCCAAAGCCGCGCCGCCCCAACCCAAGTTAACCGCCGCTTTCCGAAGCGAAGTCTATCCCTGATCCGCCCGTCTGCAGCGGAGCCGGACAGAATAAAGGCGGTATGCGCGAGGAAGCTGCCGTCCGGAGAACCGAGCGGAAAGAAAGCGTGGTTATAATTTCTTCCTTAAATATGGCACAAGGCCGTCCTGCCTCGACCACAGGACGGCCCGAGCCAAACAAAAACGGAGCTGAATGGTTCCGTTTTTGTCGTATATTAAACATTCTCCGCATTCGGCGGAGGACACATATTAAAAGCGTGAAAGTAATTCTTCGGGAGAAAGTGTTTCTATATTAAGTCCTCCAAAGGCTTTCATGTTTCATCATTGAAAAAGATAATTTTGATCGTCTCTCTTGGCGTGGCTATAAAAAGAATTCCATTTCAGCATAGCCGACACGAGGACATTTGTGTTTATCACCGCGTAGTATTTCATAGTCGTGTCCTACTTTCTCGCTTCGGCAATACTGCTGGCCGCTTTCATTGCCTGAAGGCCCTTGCTTTTCGGAGCATCATCGAGCTTCATACTGAATGGGATGCCGTTCTCCTGGATCAACCGCGATATGCACATACGCAAAGCTGTTCAGACGCAGCGCACTCTCCTTAAAACCGCCTTCCATATTGCATTATTTCATACATCTCGTCATTCTAATTCAAGCTTCCATATCGTTATTATCCGTCCACAGCTCGCACTGGGTCATTACGGTCTGGACAGCATCTTCCATACCCTCCGGCGGATAGCGGTGCTTCTTAAGGAGTTTTTTAATCATCATCCGCATTTTTGCTCTTGCCGAGTCACGCTTTTGCCAATCGATCGTTCGATTGTTGCGGAGCGTATCCGCCAGTTCCTTTGTGATGGCGATGAGTTCTTCGTTTTCGTAGAAGTCCTTAATTGCCTGCGGCTTTGTCAAGGCGTCATAGAATGCAAGCTCATCTGCGGTCAGGCCGAGCTTATCGCCTTCCTTTTGAGCTGTCGCGATCTGTTTTGCCAGATTGAGGAGCTCCTGAATGACCCCCTCATTTGTGAGCATACCATTCAGATAACGGTTCATGGCGCTTTGGATGATTTCGCTGAATTTCTCGGACTTGACTACGTTGGTGCGACGGTAAATCTGTACCTGTTCCGCAATCAGCTTTTTGAGCAGCTCCACAGCGAGATTTTTTTCCTTCATCCTTCCGATTTCCTCAAGAAATTTTGGGTCAAACAGAGAAAACTCTTCGGAAACATCCGAAAATAAATTTATGACGCCCTCGCTTTTTATACTTTGTGAAAGCAGAGCGTTAATTCTTGCGTTCATTTCGGGCAGGGAGATTTTCTTTCCCTCGCCCCGGTTTATAAGTCTCATGACAAGGACACGGACGGATTCAAAAAATGCTGCCTCGATACGCAAAGCCTCCTCCACAAGAGAAGAGCACAGCGACAGAGCCTGCCGCATAAGCAGAGATTCCTTAAGGAAATCCTCGCGCTGCCGTTCTTTATCGACACCTACGATAAAGTTGACGGCGCCGCTGATGGCCCTTGAACGCTCAAGATCGGTGCCGGAGGTAAACTTGGAGTAGTCATAGCCGTGAAATATGTCTCGGCAAATGGAAAGCTTCTCCAAAAACTTCGGATAGGCCACCTTCGCAACGTCGGTGTCGCCGTAGTTCTTTCTGTCGCGGGAGGTGTAGTCGTTCATCGCTTCCTTGAGTGCGGAAGCGATGCCGACATAATCGACAACAAGGCCGCCCTCCTTATCGCCGAAAACACGGTTTACACGGGCTATGGCCTGCATCAGGTTATAGCCCCGCATCGGTTTATAGACATACATAGTCGCAAGAGACGGAACGTCAAAGCCCGTCAGCCACATATCGACAACAATGGCTATCTTCAAAGGGCTGTCGTTGTCCTTGAATTTTTTTGCCAGCTCGTCCCTGTGGCGCTTGTTGCCGATAACGGTGCGCCATTCCTCGGGATCGTTGTTGCTGTCGGTCATTACGACCGCAACCTTTTCCGTCCACGAGGGACGCAGCCTGCAAATGCGGTCGTAAATTTTCATCGCTATCGGGCGGGAATAGGCTACTATCATAGCCTTGCCGGTCAACAAATTGGCGCGGTAATTTTCGTAGTGATCGAGAATGTCGTCCACCAGCGAGGCTATGGTCTGATCGTTGCCGAGGACGGCCTCCATCTGCCCAAGCTCCCGCTTGCTTTTTTGTATGACTTCGGGATCGGCGTTGTTGGCCATAATGTCATACTCCGTATCTATCAGGCGCAAAGTCGCCTCGTCCAGCTTCAGCTTGATTACCCGGCTTTCGTAATAAACCGGACGGGTGGCTCCGTCCTCCACGGCCTGGGTCATGTCGTAAACGTCTATATAATCCCCGAACACCTCCCGAGTGTTCCTGTCCTTAAGGGAAACAGGGGTGCCGGTGAAGCCAATGTATGTAGCGTTGGGCAGGCTGTTGCGGATGACCCGGGCGGCGCCGATCTTGATTTTGCCGGTTTCGGCGTCCACCTTTTCCGCGAGGCCGTATTGGCCCCGGTGTGCCTCTCCGCCATGACGACAATGTTCCGGCGCAGGGACAGCGGCTCGTGGGATTCCTCGAATTTCTGCATTGTAGTAAATATAATGCCGTTTGCCTTCCGTCCATCGAGCAGGGTTTTCAAATGCTCACGGCTCTCGGCGTGCATGGGCTCCTGACGCAAAAAGTCCTTGCACTTCGCAAACTGCCCGAAAAGCTGATTGTCCAAATCGTTCCTGTCGGTCAGCACAACAACGGTGGGGCTGTCCAGCGCCTCTTGCAGCAAATGGGCGTAAAATACCATGGACAGCGACTTTCCGCTGCCCTGGGTGTGCCAGAACACCCCGCCTCTGCCGTCTGTGACGGCGGCCTTCTCCGTGGAGGCGACGGCTTTTTTCACGGCAAAATACTGATGGTATCCGGCAAGTATCTTAAACCGCTTAAGTCCCTCGTTGGAAAAACAAATGAAGTTTTTTATAATGTCCAGCAGCCTGTCCTTTTGGAATATCCCCTCAAAAAAGGTGTCGAACTGGGCGTACTGAGTGTTCTCGTAGCTGCCGTCTTTGGTTTTCCACTCCATAAAGCGATCCTCGCCGGAGGTGACCGTTCCCGCTTTTGAAGTAAGCTGATCGCTCATCACGCAAATGGCGTTGTATATGAACATTGACGGAATTTCCCGCATATAGTTGCGCAGCTGCCGGTACGCTTCGGAAGCGTCGGTTTCCTCCCGGGATGGGGACTTAAGCTCCATAAGCGCCACCGGCAGACCGTTCAAAAACAGAATAACGTCGGGGCGCTTGTTGCTGTTTTCGATAAACGTCCATTGGTTGGCCACAATGAAGGAGTTGTTGTCGGGGTTTTGATAGTCCGCCAGGTAGGCGATGGAGGAGCGCTCCTCTCCGTCCATCAAATATCTGACCGGCACACCGCTTTGCAGATAGTCCGTAAACACGGCGTTTTTCTGCTCAAGCGAGCCGTTTTCAAAGTTTTTTAGCTTAAACAGGGCGTCGTCTATGGCGTCGGAGGGCAGGTCTTTGTTTATGCGCCGCAGGGCGTCCTCCAGCACAGCGTCATATAACGGGCTGGTATAATCCCTTTCCACGTCCGGGCCGTATACGTGGTTGTAGCCCATGTTTTCGAATAACTCGATTACGGCCTGTTCGTAGTTGGCTTCGGTGTAGGACATGACTTGACCTCCTAACATTGTAATTTTCCTTCAAGACAGCTTCTAATATCAATTAATTGCTCTTTTATTTTATCTATCTCCGCATACAATTCTCTGCTTAACTCAAAGAAGGGTTCATTATTTTTTGCTGATTCTTTAATCATAATAAATTCATGTACAATATTATAAAGCCCATTTTTTATGTTTTCAAATTTTGCCGTAACATAACAAGGCATTACAAATTTGACTTCATAAAAGGCATATACATCATTCATTGTCAATGCTGTTTTATTTAGAAACTCTATCATTCCATTATCAATGCCATTATTTTCATCGCACATTCTGCCTTTATATAGTTCTAAATAAGTTATGAAATCTAAAAAACGACATATTTTATGGTAGGCTTCCAATCGTCGATCATATTGTTGAAGCCTATATTGTTTGAAGTTTGCATATGTTGTTATTACCAGTGACAAAAGTGCTATTATTAAACTAATGATACCTAATAAATTTTCACAATTCAAATCTCTCACCTTCAAAAATGGCAAATTTTATTTCAAAGTTATTTGATTTTTAATCTTATTTCTTATTTCTTCACTTGAGGCTTTATTATATGCTTCTTTTAGGTTATCTAAGGCTGAAAAAAGTTCATTTCTTTGTTTTTTCTCAGGGAATATTTTTAAATAATAATTAAGAGATTTAGGCTCATCTCTGTTTGCTTTATGTATGTTGTTGATCATACTTTGATATTGATACATTTTATAAAGCGTTTTTCCATAACAAATTATATATTTGCTCCAATATTCGGCTTCATCACCTGAAAAAACAAATGTTATTTCCATAGCAATAGAGGTTATTTCATCAAGTTTACTTATAAAATCTTTATGATATGGTTGTTCCAATACATGATAAATTGCACTTTGCTGTTGTTCCATATATTTATTATTTGTCAGCCACACAAATTGTAAATCATTTGCAAATTGCGGAGCATCTCTTTCCATATTGTCTATGGTAACTAAATTATTTCTATACAATGCAATTAATCCATCAGCAATCATAAATAACCTTAATCTGCGATCAAACAAATTTTGTTTGTTGCTAAGTCTTGTTTGATGGTTGGTTTGTAACAATGCAATTATCGCCGTAATGGCCGTAATAATTGCAAACCAAAAATTCCAATCTGATAACATATTTACCTCCTGGTCAATTTAGCGGCTTAAATATTGATGTCGGAAACATCAATTTCGCCGGACATAAGGCGGGGGAGAAGCGTGTCGCATAATTCTACAAGCCTTTTGTTTTCGCATCTGTTATAGTGAATATGCGTAAGAATTGGAAAAGCGATAGAATTATACACTTCCAACTCTTCATCAGACGGAATAACGATAGGATAGGTCATGATTTGTTGCTTATCACCTCGAGGCATCTTTGTACCTTTTGAGCCTGCAACCATAAAATCAAAAAAATTATCGGCGTATAGTGTACTGAACAGAAAAGCCGAATAGCGGGGCTGAACTGGAGTAAAACAAAGAACATCGGGTGAACATCCGCAATCTCCTTCACAATAGAGAATTTTCTTAAAGTACGGGCGAATGTTGGAAATCAATGTATCTCCTTTGTAACAGGCGGTAGTTTGAGTTGTTGTCGGAAGACTTGTTGCCTCACCAGCCCCCTTTTTTCCCTGTAATAAATTCTCTGTTGAGAAGTAATTCTTTGTGCTTAATTCGGAAACCGCTATTCTGTCCTTTGAATACGAGCATATCTCCGCGAGTACACCTTGTTTTTTTGTAAGATCAACATTGCCAAACAGTTTTTGATACAACGCCTGCGCTTGCTGCTCTAAATTATTGTTTATCGCATTGTTAAGTTCGATTTTGTCATCAATGACAGATAAAATTGCAGAAATTTTTTCTTGAGTAGATTTATTTGGAATTAATACTGCAATTTTTGAAAATTGGCTTTTATTCAGTATGGAAAGTGCCGTTGATTGTCCTTCATAGTTTTTAAATGACGGCCACATATAACGCATGAGATAGTAAACAAACTCCGCATCATTCTCTTCATTTACTATAATAGAATTAATCTGTTGATTAGAAACACTATATTTTGTAGTCATTCCAGTATATCCAATATTTCCAATACAAGAAACACATATTGACATCGGAGGTAAAATGGCACCTTTCACGCTCTCAAGACCAAAATTTGTTATTTTTCTTTCAGTTTGTAAAATGTGTTTTGTACCTTGAATATCTTTCGGGGTGATAAAAGGAATTTGTCCATTCCAAAAACCTTGATTCTTCGTTAAGGGTGTTTTCCCAGTTACAATTATTCCTAAATCTGCAACTGTAACCTCTTTCCATTCACACTTCATACCCGATCGCCCCCAGATTCTTCCTTATTTCCTCCTCCAGCACGTGGGATTTTTTGAACATCTCGGAAAGCTCGGCGGTCAGGCGTCCCATCTTTTCCTCGAAGGGCTCGCCGTCGTTCTCCTGCTCCTCGATGCCCACATAGCGGCCGGGAGTGAGTATAAAGTCCTGTTTTTCCATTTCATCGAGACCGGCGACGGCGCAGAAGCCCTTGACCTCCTCCAACGTTCCGTCTTGGAACCGCTCGAACGTGTCGGCCAGTCTCCGTATATCCTCGTCGGTAAAGTCGCGGTGCTTGCGGTCCACCATATGGCCCATTTTTCGGCCGTCGATAAACAGAGTCTTGCCCTTTTGCTTTTTATTTTTCGTGATAAACCACAGCGTAACGGGAATAGTCACGCTGTAAAAAAGCTGTGTCGGCAGGGCGACGATGCCCTCCACAAGGTCGGCCTGAATGATTTTTTTGCGAATTTCACCTTCGCCGCTGCTCTGGGACGAAAGGGCGCCGTTGGCAAGCACAAGGCCGATTTTCCCATTGGGGGCAAGGTGATGTATCATGTGCTGTATCCATGCGTAGTTGGCGTTGCCCGCGGGAGGGGTGCCGAACCTCCAACGCACGTCGTCCAGAAGCTTCTCCTGACCCCAGGGGTGATAATTGAAGGGAGGATTGGCGAGAATAAAGTCGGCTTTCAGCGTGGGGTGCAGGTCGTTTGTAAAGGTGTCGGCCTGATAGGGGCCAAAGTCCGCGTCTATGCCCCGTATGGCCATATTTATCTTGGCCATTTTCCAGGTGTCGGCGTTGGCCTCCTGACCGTAAACAGAAATGGAACCGCGCCTGCCGGAATGTGCCTGGATAAACTTTGCACTCTGCACGAACATACCGCCGCTGCCGCAGCAGGGGTCGTACACCCGGCAGTTTTCAAAGGGCTTGATTATTTCGACCAGAGTTTTTACTATGCTTGCTGGAGTGTAAAATTCGCCGCCGTTTACGCCCTCCACTTCGGCGAACTGCTGGATGCAGTATTCGTAGGTGCGGCCCAGCAGATCCTCGCTTTCGGCGGTGTCGCTCATGTCGATATTGTTTGTGAAAATGTCCACAACATCGCCCAAAACCCGCTTGTCAAGGTCCGGGCTGGCGTAGTTCTTGGGGAGGACATTTTTAAGCGTCTTGTTGTCGGCCTCTATCGCCCGCATGGCGGCGTCGATTACCGTCCCGATTTCGGGAGTGTGGGCCGCGGCGGCAATGGTGCTCCACCTTGCCTCTTCAGGTACAAAGAATACATTTTCCATCGTGTAGGCGTCGCGGTCATTCTCGAAACCGTCGCCCTCGTTGATGAGCTCCTGATAACGCTTGTCAAAAGCCGCGGATATGTAACGCAGAAAAATAAGCCCTATGATTACCTTTCTGTATTCCGCCGCCGGGATGTGTCCCCACAGGACACAGGCCGCGTCCCACAGTTGTTTTTCAAAGCCAATGTTGGCAGCGCTGTTTGACATTTTAGCTTACCTCCCGTTGCAGGTGTCGTAATTTCACAAAAACGAATTATAATAATACATAATAATTATACCATAAAACGGGAAATAATTCAAGGGTAATGTTGAAAAAATAAATATTTTGTTGAAAGAGCGTGCCGTTATGAATGGCGCACTCTTTTGAATTATTTATTTGGTTTAGCTGACATATAATTTACCGAAGTATACTATATACGCACCCTCTGGCCCGCTGTGACGCCTAGGCAATGGGGAGACCGACCCCATGTCTAAAGCTTTCTTCTGTATTCTCCGGGGCTTTCGCCTATTGTACGCTTAAAGATTTTGCTGAACTGATACTCATCGCAAAAGCCCACGCTGTCGGCGATTTCCTCAAGTGTGGCCGCATAGTCGTCGCTCATGTAGCGTATCGCCGTATCTATGCGCAGCTTATTGATGTATTCCGTCACAGTGCAGCCCATTTCACGTTTAAAGAGAGTGCCGCAGTAGGCCGGAGTAATGCCCGTGATACGGCTCAGGTCAAGCATGGTAACTCCGTGCGGGTAATTCTCTATCAGATATTCCCGCATTTTCTCCACATACTTGTTCAGTCCGCCGTTCAGACACGAAATAAACTCCGATATAATAATAAGCAGATAGCCTCGGATGGCCGCCATGTTGTTTTCCAAACCTGATAAATACAAGTGGTTTATTCTGTCCATGTACAGATTTATCTGCTCAAACCTTTTCCTGCGCACTATCTTCGGTTCGGTCAGGCCGTCTATTCCTTCGGCGAAAAAATCCACGTCGCTCTCTTTAAAGCCCGACGTTTTTGCTTTTCGCTGGGTTCCCGGCGGACAGAGCAGCATATCTCCGGCGCACAGCTCGTAATGAACGCCGTTCAGCTCGTACTCCGCGCCGCCCTCCAAAAAGACGCAAAAGGAATAGTAGCCTATTTTGTCGTTAAGCATCCAGTGACTGTTTCTCGTCCTTCTGTTGATGAAATAAAAGGGTATAGGATTGAAGCTGTTTGCCGGCATGATTGCCACTAAGCTCACCCCCTCGCGTCAGAGCTGTTTTCTTCACATAAGGGCTTTAAGCACGTCGAGGCTAATCCCGCATGGCGCACACGGTTCGACTCTTCTATGCTGTAAACTTCCTTTTCCGAAAAAGGGAAGATAACCGGGGGCGCACCGACGTAAATTTCGCCGCAGCGGCTGAAACCGGGTGCGTTTTCCGCGTCGGGTACCACCTTTGAAAGGGTAAAGCCGCCGAAGGTCAAATCATATCCGTCGGAGGCCGCGTTCCTGCCTGTTCCCACAAGCCTAAAGCTTAGGCTGTGCTTTCCGGCGGTCAGATATGCGTTCCCGTAATTTTTGGTGAAGTCGTATTGCTCCGCCGCGTACATATCGGTCGGCGTGCCGAAGGATACTCCGTCCACATAGAGCTGGGCGAAGCCGCCTCGTTCATAAGGCCGTCGATGTATTTTTTCCACGTTTCGCCGCCGTTTTCGAGGGCGGCGTTCTGCCAGTCGTCATGCAGTGGCTTAAAGCCGTAATAAAGCCCAACCATCAGCTTTGTATCGGGATTGTTTTCAACAATGCGGTCATAGGTGTCCCCGTCAAAGGTGCCGGGAAGATATTCGTAATTGCCGTCAAAGTCCCTTTGATGGGCCTGTCCGCGAATGGCGTTCATGATAACCCCGTCGGTGAGCCAGCCGGCGGGCCGCTTGTAGTCCATGGCGTGGAGCGAGCCGCTGGCGATGCGGGAACTTTCGCCTATAACCTTGCCGTAGTCCACCGTGACCGCGATATCCTCATCGCCGCCGTTTTTCTCGATTTCGGCAATTTTGGTATTTCCGCTTATGTTGAGAGTTCCTCCGCTCATAACAAGCTTACCTATCCTTTTCTCGGCCTTTTCGCCGTCGTCAATTAAATTCACCGTACCCGATGTGATGTTTACGTCCGCCGCGCCGTTGTTTTCTATGACGCAGCCGTAAATATTAGCCACAGTTTCGCTCTGGTCGAGGGAAAGCCCGAGGTGATTGCCGGTGATCGTTGACGAGTGCATATTCACCGTTCCCGGACTGTTCGCGGACTTGCCGAGGGTAAGCGCGCCTCTGTTGCCGGAGCTGCTCGACTTCCAGCCATGGGCGGTGACGTTGTACCAGTCCCAGCTTCCGCGTCCCATCCAAAGACAGGTGTCGGTCATGGTGCGGCCGCCGCCGTCCAAAATTATGTTTTTGAGGGTCGCCGCAACGCCGTCGCTTTTATTGGCCAGCGTGGCCTGCGAAACGTCGGCGTTCGCGTTCGTGAGAGTGTGGCCCTGTCCGTCGATAGTGACGTTTGAGTCAATTCTCAACTGGTCGATGTCAAAGCTCGCGCTGAGAACTATTTCTCCGCCGCGCTTTACGGCATCCGCCAGTGCGGCGGCGTCCGTGACCGCTGCCGCCGCCGAGACAGGAATGGCCGCGCCCGCCACGGCCAACGCGGAAAACAATGAAAGAATTTTTTTCATAATAAATCACTCGCCTTTACGTTTATAATGAATAAACACATTATATTATAAAAGTAAAGCCGTTACAATGTCTGAATTTTGAATATTTGTGTGATTTTAGAAAATTTAAGATTTAAATATACGGAGAGGGTGCTTTCACCGCGTTTCAAGCAAGCCGCCGTCGGTCTTTATCCTTTGATCTTGATTACGTTTTCTACGACGTGCTTGGCGACGTAGTCTGCGGAGGCTTTGCCATGCCTATCCGAGAAGGCAAGGCAAAGGAGATATACATCGTGGCCAGCGGCGAGATGATGGCCCTTTATGCGGCCAACAACATTTGTAAGGGCATAAAAAAATACGCCCTGAAGGACGGCGTTCGTCTTGGCGGAATAATCTGAAACAGCCGCAATGTTGACCGTGAAATCGAGCTTTTGCGGGCCTTTGCAAAGGAGCGGAGCAGTCAGTTGATATATTTTGTGCCGAGAAATAACGTGGTGCAGCGGGCGGAAATACGGAAAAAGACCGTTTATGTCCGGAGCTGCGTGTTGTCGGCATAGCCGGCCCGGGCGACACTCTTGCCACCGATTACGCCCTTGACACCTTTGAATTGGTAAAAAAAGAATATCCCCGGCTACTGTCCTGCCTCAGTACAAACGGACTGATGCTGCCGGAAAAGGCCGATCGCATAGCGGAGATGGGTATTGATACAATAACGGTCACCGTCAACGCCGTTGACCCGGAGATACAGGCAAAAATATGCTCTTACATAATTTGGAACGGCAAAAAAATAGATGGAATTGAGGGAGCGAAAATCCTCATTGAGAACCAGCTTAAGGGAATAAAGGCCGTGGCCGATGCCGGCGTTATCGTCAAAATAAACAGCGTCCTTATTCCCGGTATAAACGACCGGCATATCAAGGAGGTCGCCCGTGTGACCGGCGAGCTGGGCGCAAATATATTGAACATTATACCGCTTATCCCCCAAAATGAGCTTGCGGACATTCCCGCCCCGGACTGCGCAATGATAGAGCGTGTCCGTCTTGAGGCCGGTGAATATCTGGAGGTATTCCGCCACTGCAAGCACTGCCGCGCCGACGCCTGCGGCGTCCCCGGCAAGGGTCAGGATATCCACGACAAGCTTTATGACAAGAGAGCCGTGGAAACATTTTCCCATGGATAATTACGAAATGCCGTGAATTGAATCACGGCATTTTCATTGACAAAAAAGTTTTCCAATGATATAATTATTATATATAATAGCTGTGCCGCTAAATGGCGTCTGAATGGAGGACACAATTAAAATACTGATTAAGGACACAACAAGGGAGGCAACTGGATGTATACTAAAAAAGTGGACAAGAAAAAAGGGAAATGATATAATAGAAGACAAGAAAGGGGAAAATAAAAT
>CANRJP010000056.1 GCA_947630975.1 uncultured Clostridia bacterium | reverse complement strand
GATACCTCCGTTTTTCTCCGCTGCGCGGAGAAGCCCGACAAGAGGAAGAAAACGAAGGAGCCGCATGACCGGCAAAGAAAAAATCCCAAGCCGATAACAGAGTTTCCCATCGGAAAACTCCAGTCATGCGGCTTAGGAAGACTTCGCCTTGTCAGCGGCTCCATAGCACAGCCATGTCAATATTCCTCTTTGCCGTCCCTTTGAACGCTCAAACGCGGAGCGCAAAATCACGGCTGTCCCAAATGGGAAAAGAGGGGCAGAGCGTTATTGCATCTGTCGAGATTATTGTAACAGAAACGTATGTTCGTGTCAACGGGTTTTATCGAAAAAGTGTTCGTGTTGCCGGAAAAACTTTTTCAAAACCTATCGCTGGTCGCGGCGGGGATTTATGATTTTGGAGAATAGCAAGCAAATCCGGTGAGTACCCACCTGCTTCTTTCGTGGGATTCCCACACCCTTTATATTTTCGCTTCTGAGAAAAGACCGCTGGCTTTTTCGCTGGGGCACCGGTGTATCAACGGTCAATCTTTCGGTATTTTGTTAGCTGTTGATAATGAAATACCTTGTTGTTCAGATATGGATTTGAAAATCCGCATATTGAAATAGTCGTTTCCTTGTGGGGATAGCCGCTTTAGCGGTGCAAGTGGGAGTAGCCCCCTTGACGGAGCGAAACGACGAAACCTCTCGGACGGTGGCTTCCTGCTGTCAAAGAGAGCTTTACAGGATTCGCGATACATGATAACTCAACTCTCTATTGAGGGGCTGCCGACATTGGTAGTCCCTCGATATTTTTACATAAAGAATCGGAAATCATATGCTTTGTCAAAAATGGCTTCATCCTGCTTTGACATCCGTGCCAAAACCTTAGCAAAATCCAATGTTACCGGAAGAGTTTTATAAAGGCTATCACCGCTGTTCCAGTTCATTTTTGTGAGCATTAGGATTTCTTTAGCCAGCGTATCACCGCTTGCATTTCCGGCAAAGCGCCTGACTAAAAGAGGTGCAGGTATTCCTCTTGAACCTTTGTAGTAATTATATGTCCCTGATAATTCGGGATGAATTAAACATCCGTGCGTCCACAAAAGGAAACTATCTCGATCCAGTTTTACAGCCATTCCTCGTTTTACGGGGTATCCAAATGCAGTTTTTCCTGGCACTGCGCCAAAACGGATTCCGCGCCAAGAGCAGTATTCTTGTATCTGCACTAACTCGACTTCGATGCCATTGAAGGCTTGCATTATGCCAGCAATCTCTTCTCGAATAAACGGTGTAGTCTTGTGGATGACGACCCTATTGAGAGTGTTTACTGGCGCTGAATGATAGTATTGCTCACGTAGTTCTGTCATCATAGCGCGGGCATCGTCTTCACGCATATAAGGATTGTTTCTGCCACGATATATAGGATTATTGATTTTTTTCAGAACCATCCTTATGCCGGTTCCTGTAGAATCGAAAAGCTGGCTGCAACCGATGCAAATTCGCTTTTCCTCCGAAAATGCGTAACTGATACCTATGTATGCTGTATCATTCTGGATGGCTTCCGGGTGCCATAGGACGCCGGTAGCTTTGGCATACAAACTTGTTGATAATCCCCACATCACCTTGCAGAAATCATAACTGTTCACGGATTTTTCTTCAATTAGTTGCAGTTTAATTCCCTTTTCTGTTGCATATAGCTTTAATGCATCATGCAGATTGAAATCCGGCGAAATCGCTACAGCAGTGCGAAAAGACGCAAAGGTTTTGGGAATGTAAATGATAAGAATATCAAAGTCTGAAGCACGCAGTGAATAAGCATCTATCCCCCGTTTCATAAAAGCGAGAAAATCTGAGGGCTTCATTTTTAACGCTGTATTTGCATTGTAGCCGATACAGATGTCTCTTTGTGCCTGTGTCGGAACATAAATTGCACGCCGATAAACCTGCTCAAAGCCTTCGTAATGAGGCAGAAAATTGTCTTTTCCGTTGTTTTGAACACGGGTATTCAGCCTGTTCAGGTGAGCTAAAATCTTATCCATATCTTGCTCTGGTGAAAGAACTGCGAGCCTTACAGATGGGCGAGCAGCACCATCTTTCATATATGAGCAATCAATCGGGCCATACTGACACAGCCCTTTGAGTTGGTTTACTACCCTCTTTGACTTGTCCGTATCCGAGAAACACATCAATGGCTCTTCATATTCACAAGACGGCATAGATAGCCACTGGGGCTGTCTATTATTGCCGCCAAGACTGAGAGCAGGAACAATAAAGGAGATTGAAAAGCCATCGTTTTCAAAGAAGATTTTCCCAGAAGTAAGGCAGAACTTCTCCCAAAAATGGAGCTTTTCATTATATTGCTGGTTATAAATGGTTGAAACGACACGATTGACTTGAACCTGATATGATACTTTGTCAAGCTGCTCCCCTTTGCTGCTGCGGATATGGACTGTTGGCAAGAGATTCAAATACAAATTTCCATCAATGAAGCTAATGGCAATCTCAACGGCATCAAAAACCTGATAACCTTTATCGGGCCTGCAAGAATCGGGATTGTAGACCTTATTTTTAGCATAAGATAACATGCCTTTGCGTAGAAGCTTATGCTTAATCAATCGGTAAACTAACCCGATATAAACGGAGTCGCTTCTACAAATGTCCCTCTCTGGGGCATCTTCCTTGGAAATAGGGGATAGTATGTGTTCCCTAAAAACAGTCTTTAGCGTCTCAGCAGATGAGAATGCATAGATATGCTTGTTGAACAGTCCGGCAATAATGTCGTTTGTTCCTATAATAGTACGAAGTTCTTTCCAGCTTGTGATATCAGTTTCAAATACATTGGGGAGCGGGCAGCCTTCAGCTTTATATGCATTCAGTTTTACAAATGAATCAACAGGCTTTCCAGAAAGCCGAATATCACTTCTCTCAAACAACAGGTGCCTTTGACCATCGATGATCTCATTGTGATAATTCTGAATCTGATAAATCGAAAACATCAGTTGGTCAAAACCGTCGATCTCAATAACATCAGCAGGTTTGCTGTTATTTCGCGCTCTTTCGATTAACTTATTTACCCTCGGATTAGCCCGATTTCCTCTCCGAATCGTCCATAGTATCCCCTTAGTAAGCAAGGCCGGGTTATCGATACAGTCCTCGAGAAAAGACATGATAGATTCGTCATTCCCGGAATAGCCAACTACCACCAACTGCTTGTCTACCAACTGACTTGCCGCATAATCTTTGAGTTTATCTTCCAGTTGCTGTAATTCACTTTCTGTGTTTCTCAGCCAATCATAACGATAGTCGCCGTGTAGTTTTCCAATCACCGGATACTGAGGGTTCAGCAATCGGATGCTGTCCCGATTTGCTTCACTACACACAAGAACATTGTTTGCTGGATAGAGCTGATGAAGCGCATTTTCAAGTAGTGGATCAAAGTTGGTCGTCCAGATATTCTTTACCTTTCCCCGCATAACTGCTTCAGCCAAGCAGAGATAACCAATAGAAGGTTCCCTCCCAGAAACCACGCTCTCAATAAACCTTTTTCTAGCCATCGGATCGGTATAGCACAGTTCAAAGTAATAGGAATATTCTTCCGGAGAATACTGTTGTGGGCAACACCCTTTTTTGTCAAAATACTCTTGCAGCGTTCTCTGAGTGGAGGGCAATGCCAAGTCTTTATACTTTTCCATGGATATACCGCATTCAGAGCAGTACAAAGTGCGCTTGAACTCCCAAATTAGATCTCCCCCCGTAGGGATGCCGGAAGCTATGGAAGCACCAGCGCCGAGAAAGAACGATACTTCTCCGTCAGCCATAACACTGAAATTACGAATGAATTGTTCTTGAGTAATCATAGGCCCTCCCATAGGTTTTTATCTAACAGACGACTACTCCCTCGCCATTTCTTCAATGCAGTTCTGGCAGATAGATAGCTCCCCATCTCGCCGCATGAGGGCTCCGCATCTTTCGCAAAACGTCAGGTCCTCATCTGTAAAGTTTTCATCACAGGCGAAGCAGTGATAGCGATGGTTATCTGCATCGTAAGCCAGCTGCTCTTCCCCGCATTCCGGGCAAAAATATACAGGGAACTCTCCACCTTCTTTGCCGCATTCGTAGGAACTGATCTCAAGCTCTTTTTCTACAAATTCAACTGCGTTGTTCTTGTATTTATACAGCACATACGGATCATCAAAAGGCTGATAATCATCCTGTGTCAGTTCCCGGTAATAATGGATCAGTGCACTGTGCAGTGATTTAATTTCCGTCTTTCCTTCGCAGTTGTCAAAATCGGACAGCTTAATTTTACGCAGCCAATTCATTTCCGTTCTCGAAATAGAGTATTCCTTGATGAATTCCTGTACAATTTGTTCATCTGGGTCTGAATAGGCTCGAATGTCCGGATCATAAAAATTGGGGTCGCGGATGATCTTTTTATAAAAGTCGATAAGTTCTTCTTTGAGCAACTCCACAACTCTCTGAATCAACCCGTTATATCCGCGGATTGCTTCCATAAACAACTCGTCTGAAGTCAACTGTAATTGCCCATTTGCGTGAGCATACCTGTTACGCTCTTTCACCAGCTTTTGCAACTCCCCCAGTAAACTGTTGTCGAGCCCAACAATCCGGAGCAACATAAACACATCGCTTTCACTGATTATAGCAAAACTGCCAAAATAGAGTTTTCCTGCCTTCTTATTCGATTCATTCCAGAAGTCAGAAGAACGATCTTTTAACAGATAATAGATGGCCTTATACAGATCATCTTCGTGAAGTATTGACACCTTCAATAGTGCATAATATACAGCTGTCATAAAAAGCATATGATACTGTACATACGCAAATTGGTACAGCCCATTCTCGTAACTCGTTTGTGTAGCGAGCATAAGAGCCTCTATGTATTTTTCTTCTGTTTCATCTATGAATTCTTCGAGCAGATATTCGAGCATTTTGTATAGCTCATCGGGTGGTTCGGGAATCCCTTTGAAGCTAATGTTCAATTCTGAAATAGGCCTGTCCCCAATGCGCTTCAGCAAAGCGTCAACATACCTTTTCCCTTGTTCAATGGGCGTTTCTTTTTTGCCGTCGTCAAGATGAAAAGTTTTGCCGTCCACTTCATTCCCCCCAGACCTCGGCGATCTTATCTGTTATCTTTTGCTGGAAGATCTCAATCAATCGCTTGTTTTGCTCAACTATTGACATTTCATTGTGCATTTTCTCAACGATTCGCTTTTGTTCTTCTACTGGAACAATGGGAACAAATGTTTTTCTAATAACCATCTGCGAAATATTAGGTTGCGCTCCCCCTGTTGACTGAGAAAGGAAGTAATCATGTTTTGATAGCAAATAAAAGTACAGGAATTCAGGTTCAAACGACTTATTTGGCAATATCCCACAAACCGCTTGATTTGTCGAACTGGCCACTTTTAATATTCCTACTTGCCCCGCCGTTGCGCCGTACATTGCCACTACAACGGTATCAGGCGGAAAGATTTTTGCGGAAGACTCTTGCAAGGCTCGTTCAGTAATCATTTGCTCAGTAGAATAAATGAAGCCGTTTGCAACTTCGCCACTTTTCAGCCAATTGATTGTTCCGTCTTCATAGTATTCTCTGACTGTACTTCTAGGCGTTCCACCTGATGAGGTAATGCAGACATTTCCCAACCTCACCATCTCCCACGCTGGATCAATCCTGATTGTCGGTTTATAGTTATCCACAACCTGCCGAGCACCATCAATAATCTTTTGATACCTCTCGATTTCGGCAACAATTTCAGTCTGCACAGAAATCGGCGGAACAGGAATTTTAAAGTTTGCAAATGCGTTCAAATCCGTGCGCGGCATACGGGCACCGGTGTACGTACCCATAGCATATGAAACTGCTTTATTGCTTCGGAGGATTAATGTGAGATACTCTTTCTGCACTTGCCTCCCTGGTCGTATGGGTATGAGCTCAGTGCTACATCTCCCGGCAAATGTAGGTGTAGCAACTTTGTTTAAATACGGGCGCAATCTACCATACAAGATGTATCCTGCACCAAAGGCATAAGACGCTCCACTTCCTATCGCATTGGTGCCATCAAGGACCGATTGGCTAATTCTCCCCGTTAGAGATTCCACATCTTCCATCCCAATATAGGGAAGCGCAGAATCCTCAATAATATGTCGCTCAAAAGCGCATACGTCCCCAAGCCTTTCAAGGGGCCATTTGCTAATAACGTGAGTTGTCTGAGTATATCTCTCTCCTACAAGAATATAATCCTGTTCCACTATCTCGCTTTTCTTTGCAAGAACAACATTCTTCCGTCCTTCAACCTCAATACCCTTCTGGTAGTCTTTGAAGATATTGACCACATCCGGGATCTCACTGCCCTTGATCTCTCTACGCTGGGCCCCTAACTCAAAGCCGTCGTTATTGAGCTTCACAAAGAGAATACTGTCCTTCTCCTTTGCCAGCGTGCGGTCGATCAGCAGGATACTCGTTTTTACGCCGCTGTAGGGATTGAATACCCCGGCGGGAAGAGAAATCACACCGTAGAGGTAATTATCCTCCACAAGCATTCTACGGAGGTTTTTATACGCCGTCTGAGATTGAAAGACAATGCCCTCCGGCACGATAATGGCTGCGCGGCCCGTAGGATTCAGGTGCTCGGCGATGTAGTCCACAAACAGGACCTCAGACCGCTTGGCGGAGACTCGATAACGGGTGTGAGGCGTGATGCCGCCCTTTGGCGTCATGAAGGGCGGATTCGCAAAAATCACATCGTAGGTATCGTCCCATTTTTCCAGGCTGGTCAGCGTGTCATACTCGCTGATATTCGGATCTGTAAAACCGTGCAGGTACATATTGACACGGGAAAGCCGGACCATGTCCGGGGAAATGTCATAACCGGCAAAGCTGCTCATCAGGCGCCGTTTGTCATCGGAGCTGAGAGTAGAATTGCCGTTCTCATCCTGGTTCTGCCTTTTGATATAATTGTAGGCGCTGATCAAAAATCCGGCGGTTCCGCAGGCAGGATCCAGAATGGTCTCATTTTTGGTGGGAGCGGTAATTTCCACCATCATGTCAATGATGTGGCGGGGCGTCCGAAATTGCCCAGCGTCACCCTGACTGCCCATAATGGAGAGCAGATACTCAAAGGCGTTGCCCAACTCCTCGCTGTCCTCATAAGAGAACTCCGCAATCTCCTTTAAGAAGCGGTTGAGAGTTTCCGGGTCACGGTAAGGGATGTAGGCGTTACGTAAAATATCCCGAAAAAGTTTTGGCAAATTCGGGTTGTTGGTCATTCTATCGATGCCTTCGGCATACAGATTCAGACGATCTTGGGCGCTGTTCTGGGCAAGCATGATTTGGGAAAAAGCATATTTTTCGTATTCGTCCTTGAAAAACTCGCGGGCCCCGCCAAACTCTGCCGCCTGCAAATCCATATCGTCCATAAACTTGTAGATCAGCGCAATGGTGATCTGCTCCACCTGTGCTTTTGGATCCGGCACCTTGCCCACAAGTATATCCCGAAGCGTATTGATCTTCCGTTTTACTTCGAAGTTCAGCATGGTAATCCCTCACATAAATCTGGATAGGTTGACATTGTCATTGATATAGCCGACAACGCTGTTCATGTTCTTTTGTCCCAGACGCCTCAATTCGGCAAAGGTATAGCTGGGGACATCGGTTCCGAGACGCTGATATTTTTTATCCTCTATGGCGCGACGAACTTCCTTGTCCGTCAGATACGTCTCAAAGAAATGTTTGACCTCATAGAAATCACCGGAAGAAACGCCGCAGGTCAGGAGGTATGCGTCAAACTCATCCTTTACAAGCTCCCGTTTGCTTTTGAAAGCCGGAATCAAGCCAAAGATTTTATCCAGCATCTCTCGGACGGTAACACGTCGATCCACGCCGGTCGCACGGCGGAGCTTGTCCCATGTGTAATGCTCCGTGGGCTTGTCAAGGTATGTCTCCTCAATATACCGCTGCGCAGCAGCGTAATTGCCCTGTTCATACTGTGTACGTGCAGTTTCATCCTTCTTGACCTCGTCCTCGAACTTCTGGAAGAACATCCTGTCAATTTTCATCCCCTGAAGACCGATCTTCGTTTCCGTCATTGTTTTCAACGGATCGGGATCAAAGTTCTCAAAGGTTGTTGCCGTGATTCCTCTGCCGAGTCCGGAGCCTTTTGTCACAGGCTTCGGTAATTTGATAACCTCATCGTAATTGAACTTTTCCTCAAAAAACTCACAATTTCCGAAGAAGTCAAAGAGCTTGAAGGTATCCTTCGGCTTCTCATAGATCTCATCAAGACCGTTTTCCCTGGTTTTGTGGGTAAAGATAAAGGTCCTTGTCCCCCGGCCTTTTATCTGAATAAAATCCGTGGGAGAAAAAATCGGTCGGAACAACCCGATGTTCAGTAAATCCTCACAGTCATATCCGATTGTCATCATGCCGACAGTGACGCAGATTCTTGTTTTGGAGGTTTTATACCCCTCTAGAAACCCAGAATAGCCGCTGAGGTTGTTGTTCTGAAAATTTGTTGTAAATTGCTGTGAGTCCTGCACATCGGAAGTAATCTGCATAGCAAAGTCCGAACAGTACATATTTGGAAACATCTTGTCCGCATAAACATTCAGAAGCTGTGTAACCTTGGCGGCATGCTTCCGGCTGACACAGAAGATGATCCCTTTGCCAATCTCTCCTGTAATCGGATCTCGAAGAGCATTATCCATGAAAGTCTTGACAAAGATCATGTTGGTCTCGTCAGAGAAAAACTTCTTTTCAAAATCACGGGCAAAATAGGTTTCTTCCTCATCCTCGTCTTCCTCGCTGTTGTGGTTCATTACGGCATATCCCTTGTCAGCGAGCAGCTGCGTAGTAATCTCTGTGCGAGCATCCACCACAGTGGGATTGACAAGGAATGGACCGTCAGGATCATTGACACCGTCAATCAAAGAGTATCGGAAAGTCGGTTCGCCGCTTTCACAACCAAAAGTACGATAGGTGTCCAAAAGCTGCCTACGTTCCCATGCGCACGGATCGTTTGCCGCCAGTTCTCCCCCATCCACGTTTTTCAAATAATCCTTTGGCGTGGCAGTTAGACCAAGCTTATATCCAATGAAATATTCAAATACGGCGCGGCTGTTTCCGCTGATGGAGCGGTGACTCTCATCGGCAATGATCAGCGAGAAGTCCGTTGGCTTGAAGACAGTCTTATATTTGTTGTTATATGCCAATGTCTGTACCGTTGAAACAACTATATCAGCGTGCCGCCAGTCATCAGTGTGCTCTTTGAAGATGACGGTATCGTAATCGGGCTTCAAGTAATTGATAAAGTTCTTCTTTGCTTGGTTTTCCAACTCTATTCGGTCAACAAGGAATAGGACACGGTTGGCATTGCCACTGCGTAAAAACAGGCGGATGACCGCTGCGGCGGTCAAGGTTTTTCCTGTACCGGTCGCCATCTCAAACAGGAAACGCTGATTTCCCGCTTTGACGGACTCCTGTAAAGCTTTCAAAGCGTTGACTTGATATTTCCGCAGCATCCGAAGGCCATGATCCTTCAGAAATTGCGTTCTTGTGTCAGGATTTTGATATTCCGGAGATTCGGCAAAGCGTGGCTCCCGCACCACGGCAATATAATCCTGCGTAATTTCCTCACTGCAAAGCCGTGATGGGTCAGAGTTCAACGCCTTGCTATCTTTCACGCTTTCACAAGAAGGAAAAGCGACAACAATTTGAGGATTTCCTTTATAAATGTTCCAAAAATAATGTATATTTCCATTTGAGAGAATCACATATTTCACGAACTGCGATTTAGCATATTTCCTCGCCTGCTCTTTTCCAACCAGAGGGTCAAGATCTTCAGACTTTGCCTCCAGCACAATTAAAGGCTTGCCATCTTCGTCCAAAAGGAGAAAATCAACAAATCCATTCTTGGCTTTTTCAAAATTGTCGCCATACTCATCAATCTGCTTCTTGGTAAGCTTCACATTTGCCTCAAGCTGAATGTTCGCCGGGCCGTTTTCATCATCAAAAAACCTCCACCCGGCCGCTTCAAGCAATTTGTTGATTTTTATTCTGGCTTTCGCCTCTTTTGCTTTCATAACAGTACCTCGCCTTCAATCCCGCAGAAGCCAATCTGCCACATCAATGATCTGCACGCCCTCGTATTGGTACGCCTCCTGCCGGGTGCGGGCGAGGAGGAGCTTGGGGTATGCGTCCCGGATCCTCAGCAGCGGATCGACCTCGCGTTTGAAGGTGTCGGGGTCGTCTATGCTGTTGGAGACCTGGATATAGATTTTTTCGTCGCGCTTGATGGCGACAAAGTCGATCTCCTTCTTATACAGCACCCCGGCATACAGCTCATATCCCCGCCGCAGGAGTTCAATGGCGACGATGTTCTCGATCATCCTGCCGTAATCGGCGTTTTTTGTGCCCAGCTTGGCATACTTGAAGGAGTGGTCGCTGAGATAGTATTTATCGTTGGACGCCAGGTAACGTTTGCCTTGAATATCGTATCGCCTTACCTTGTAGAACGCAAAAGCGTTACAGAGATACTTGATATAGGCGCTGATGGTGCGGTCATTCGTTTTGTCGTGCTCTCTTATAAAACTCGTTGCCACGCTACGGGTGGATATCTGATTGGAAATATTATCAATCAGAAAATCACAGAGGCGCTCCATCAGAGGCATATTGCGTATCCGATATTTGCGCTGGATATCCCGGATAACCAGCGTGTTGAAAACATCGGAGATGTAGCTGTACTTTGCTTCCGGCGTTTTATAGAGGTAGGATCCGGACATTCCACCCTCCCGGATATAGCGGTTCAAGGCGGAATATTGGTCCGTAAATTCAAAGTACCGCATGAACTCCGCAAAGGAGAACGGAAAGACCTCGATTTCAAAGGTCCGCCCCGTAAAGAGCGTTGCCAGATCACTGCTCAGCAGAAAAGCGTTGGAACCCGTGATGTAAATATCGTATTTCTCGGAGGCGTGAAGGCTGTTGATGACCTTCTCAAAACCGCCGCACATCTGGACTTCGTCAATGAAGATATAATTGTTTTTCCCGGGGACATAAGCATTTTCAATATAGTTGTTCAGCGTGTGGTACTCCGTCAGATGTTCATACGCATTCAAATTAAAATTGATGTGGATAATATTGGCCTCAGCGTCGTGCTCCCGAACATAGGCCATAAATGATTCCATCAGCTTAGACTTGCCACTGCGCCGCACACCGGTGATTACCTTAATATCCGGGGTGCCCATCACATCTTTCAGTTTATTCAAATAAAAATCACGCTTAATCAATCGCACAGCGAATCACCTCGTTCGTATTATACCACAACCTATTTCGCAAAATCAAGTGTTTTTCAAAAACGCGAAGCAGAAAAAGCATCCGGCAGGAAGAGTCCTGGCCAATGCTTTTATTCACTTTACCCCAATCTCATGCCTGAGATGCGCCGCTCTGCGCCGTCTCCATTCCATTTCCTCCTGTCCCTTGATGGTGCAGACGCGGGCGGCGATCTCTTTTTCACCGTAGCCCCGGCAGTGAGTGCCATAATCTTCTGCCACGGATATCAGTCTGTTTTTAGTGTGATTACAGGAGCAAATGTTCCCGCATGAGCCTATCAAAAATAAAGCACCCGTCTTCGATACGGCTGATACATTCCAGCCATCAGAAACGGGCGTTTGGTCTTATCTTTTGGATTTCTGATTACCGCCGCACCGCTGATGTTGTTGTCATGCTTTATGCGATATTCTCGTTCAAAGGTTTTGCGAATTGCCTCCTTTGTGCGAATCACGCGCAAATCTTCTTTTTCCGTGTTGTTCATAACGAGACCTCCCGATATTCAAATTGTTTCTGCCTCTATTATAAACCATTTGTGAGTAAAAGTCAACCCGTGTGTATTATGCCTCATTTTGTACACAAATGGGGCATAATACACTATTAGCTTGTAAATGATGTGGAGATTATATGACCCGGGTGGTAAAATACATATTGGGAAATTAAATAGTTAAGAAAGATATTTAAGGAGGACACCATGAAAAAATTATTATCATTTCTACTTTGCGTCTGCCTTCTGCTGACCGTTACAGCTTGCGGCGGCAGAACAGCAGACTCGGAATCTTCCGGGGCAGAAAGTCCCGAAAATATAAGCAGTCGGCAGTCCGAAAGCGAGCCGGAGGAAACTGCTCCGTCCTCGGAGAACGTGCCGGAACAATCATCGAATGAAGAAAAAGACGTATCGGGCAACAATATCCTTGTCGCCTACTTCTCCCTTGCCGGAGAGCAGTACGAGGTGGGCGTCATTGAAAAGGGAAACACTGAGATCGTGGCGGAAATGATTGCCGAGGCCACCGGTGCGGATACCTTCAAAATCGAATCCACCGAGGAATATCCCACTACCTATGACGGGCTTCTGGACGTTTCCCGGAAAGAGGAAACCAATCCCCCGGAGATCGCAGGTACGGTGGACAATATGGACGATTACGACACGGTTTTCCTCGGCTACCCGATTTGGTGGGGCGACACACCGACTATTGTCAAGGTCTTTTTACAGAGCTACGATTTTTCCGGCAAGACGATTATCCCGTTCTGCACCCACGGAGGCAGCGGACTTGCCGGAACGGACGGAACTATCGGCGAGCTTTGCCCGGATTCCACCATTGGAGAGGGCCTTGCTATTCGCGGCAGCACCGCGCAGAATGACCCGGGCAGTGCCAAAGAGAGCGTAACAAAATGGCTGGAAAATAACGGGTATGTTAAATAATAAAAAATTTTTAGGAGGAAAACAAAATGATTCTTGACAGAAACGAAAACAAAGAAGTGGTTGTTCTTTTGGGCGCCGGCAGCATGGGGTGCGCCATTGTCCGCCGAATTGCAGCGGGCAAAAAGATTTTGCTGGGCGACATCAGCGAAAAGGCGCTGGAGCGGGTTTCCCGTGAGTTCACCTACGGAGGATACGATGTGGAAACGCAGACCGTGGACGCCTGTGATGAGCAGTCCATAAGGGCATTCGCGAAAAAGGCCGCCTCTCTCGGTCCGGTAATGTACTATATTCACACGGCGGGTGCGTCCCCCAGTCAGGCAAGCCCCGAACATATCATCAAGCTCGACCTGATCGGCACCTCCTACGCCATTGACGCTTTTGGCGAAGTGATGGCGCGGGGCGGCGCGGGATTGATCGTTTCCAGCCAGACCGGGTATATGCCTCATACCCTCACCGCCGAGGACGAAGAAGCCCTCGCCATGACGCCGACTGATAAGCTCGCCTCCCTCCCTTGTCTCGATGGCTCGAAAACGCCTAATCCGGGCGCGGCCTATATCGTCTCCAAGCGGGTGAATCAGCTCCGCGTCCGCACGGCGGCGGCCACAACATGGGCGGATCGCGGCGCAAGAATAAACACCATAAGCCCCGGCATCATCGTTACGCCATTGGCCTATGACGAGTTCAATTCGCCGGGCAACACCTATCAGAACATGATCGACTGCTCCGCCGTGCGCCGCGCGGGAACATCGGACGAGATTGCGGCGGCGGGCGCATTTTTGCTGGGGCCGGACGCCGGATTTATCACGGGAACCGATTTGCTCATAGACGGCGGCGTGATTGCTTCTCTTAAAAGCGGGCGGTTCAATCTCAATATCAGGTAAGGAGGACTTTGGAGTGTCAAAAATACTTATCGCGTATTTTTCTCATGCCGGACAGAATTATTCACACGGAAGCATTAGAAATCTTCCTATCGGCAACACTGAGGTAGTTGCAAAAAAGCTTCATGCGATGCTTGACAGCGACTTGTTTTACATAGATACAGTGAAAAAATATCCCGATGACCATATGCAGAAAATCGCTGTTGCCAAGCAGGAGTATGACAAAAACATCAGGCCGGAGCTGAAAGCGAAATTGGATAATATGGACGATTACGACACCGTAATCGCCGCTTTTCCAAACTGGTGGACTACCATGCCGATGGCAATGTTTACGTTCTTTGAAAGCTACGACTTTTTCGGAAAAATTATTTGTCCGATTGTCACACACGGCGGCAGCGGGTTTTCTAACTCTTTAAGAGATATTTCTCTTTTGTGCCCCAGTGCGGAAATACGCGAGGGACTGGCGATTAACGGCGATGATGTTCAAAAGTGTGATAAGGTGCTGGAAAAATGGGCTAAAAAGGTTCATCTTCTGTAGGACTCGGCTCCCCTCACCTTTTGGTGTTTGTGCGTTGTTTCGGCATAATATCGGCTCATACCTGTTTTTGCAGAATCAATTTGTCTTTTTCGATTTTAGAGAATCAAGGCTGCGGTTCTTTGCGGATTACGCCGCAATGATATGGCTGTTTGCCTGTTGCGGATATGTTCTGTCTGTTGAACTGAAAAGCCTATATTGCAATGTGTGGGGTGTAAAAAAAGTGAAGACCAAACAAGGCGCCACAGAAAAAAGCATAAAGCTGACAGAGCATTGCAATCATTGCAATAAGTGCAGCGAGGTTTGTCCTGCCGGGATTGATATTCCTGCAATGCTGCAAATTTACGACCAATACAAAAACGAGGGCGCTGCAGCGCTAAAAAGAATGGACGCACAGGAGTTTCCCGCAAATCCGCAGGATTGCATTGAATGTGGCGCCTGTTCCTCTTATTGCTCTAAAAAAATCATCAAAGAATTAGCTATGCTTCAATGTAAATACAAAATTTAAAGATATTCATTACCTATAAAATAAAACAAATTAGAAAGCGAGGAACATTTTATGAAAAAATTTTTACCGCTTTTTATCGTAAGTCTGATTCTTTGCTTCTGCATGGGCGGGTTTTCCGGCTCTGCGAATAATTCCTATGTCTTTTCGGAAGTCGGGGCGCAGTCAGATGACGTAAGCATGACATACGAGGACGGGAAACTGACAATCGAGGGGCTGGACGAGGCGGCGAATTTAATGCAAGCCAGCTTTACAGGCAAGGTTTTAACCGGCGTAAAACTCTTAGAGGCGAAAAACGGAACAACAGAGGTAACAGCGAACATAGGCGATAAGTTCTTTCTGTGGAGCGCCACAAACGCCATGCGGCCACTCAGCGCAGCAGTAACCGTCCGTCCGGCCGAACAGCCGGAGCCTTCCAACAATATTTTGGTGGCGTATTTTTCCCGCACAGGTGAAAACTATTCTGTCGGGACGATTACCACCGGCAATACGGCGATTGTGGCGCAGATGATTGCGGAGCAGACCGGCGGCGACCTGTTTGAAATCAAGCCTGTTACGCCATATCCCTCGGACTATCAGGAAATGCTTGCGGTTGCCGAGAAGGAAGCCGCCGAAAATGCACGCCCGGAAATTGCGGACACGGTTCCAAATATGCAAGACTATGACGTAGTATTTATCGGCTACCCTATCTGGAATGGTGATATGCCGAAAATTGTGTATCACTTTTTGGAAAGCTATGATTTTAGCGGAAAAACGGTTGCCCCCTTTAATACCCACTAGGGCAGCGGTCAGGGCAGCACACAAAGAAACATCGAGAATTTACTTCCCAATGCGACTGTACCACGCAGGCTTGCCGTTAGAGGTGCGACGGCTCAAAATTCCAGAAGTGAAGCGGAATCTGCTGTGAAAAATTGGCTGTCAGGTTTGAACTTACCCGCATCCGGAACAGGGAGCGGCGCTTGATAAATCTGTAGTTTGCGTCGTATTGATTGAAAGAGTATAGTTAGAAAATAAAAACAAAACAGGAGGTATTTATCGTGGGAAAAACAGGCAATTTCAAAAAAGTATTAGCTTTTATCCTTTCGGTTGCTGTGATTTGCAGCGTATTTGCAGTAGCCGCAATTTGGAAAAAGCCGCAGATAATGGAAGTCAATGCCGCAGGGGACGATGCAATTATCACCCTGCAAGACGATACGATTATCACCCTGCAAATTGGCAATCCAACTATGTTTATCGGGGAACAGGCAACAGAGATTGACCCCGGCCGGGGAACTGTACCGATTCTCACAGATGAAGGACGCACCTTACTTCCCGTTCGTGCGATTATCGAAGCGGTCGGAGGCAGCGTAGCATGGGACGAGGAAACACAAACAGCGACCCTTACATACGGCGGCGATGTAATTTGTTTGATAATCAACAGTAAAACTGCTTATCTGAATGATGAACTGCAAACACTCGACGTATCACCTGTGGCAATGAATGACCGCACGATGCTTCCCATTCGGTTTATTGCAGAGAGTTTTCATTTTGATGTAGGCTGGGACGAAGATACCCAAACAGTCACAATAACCGTTCCGGCAAAAAGTGCGGAGCCGAGTATGACAGGACAAAACAAAACTCTTGTTGTTTACTATTCTGCAACGGACAACACGCACAGAGTCGCAAATATCATTGTGAATGAAGCAGGCGCAGACGTGTTTCGGATTGAGCCTGCGGAGCCGTACACAAGTGAAGATTTGAACTGGAATAATGAAAACAGCCGTGTTTCTCGTGAACATGACAATCCAAACGATCGGAATGTTGCTCTTGCTCAAACGATCGTTCCGAATTGGAATTCCTATGATACGGTATTCATTGGTTATCCGATTTGGTGGGGTATTGCGGCATGGCCGACAAGCAGCTTTGTTGCGGAAAATGATTTTACCGGCAAAACGGTTATTCCATTTTGCACTTCTTCAAGCTCTGGGATAGGCGACAGCGGCAAACTGTTAGAAGAAGCTGCAAAAACGGGAAATTGGCTTGACGGTATGCGTTTCTCGTCGGGCGCTGATGAAGAAGAAATCCGTACATGGGTAAACAGTCTTTCTCTTTCTGCGACCTCCACAGGTGAAACAACAGAAAACGGGTCAGTAGTTTATATGACAACCGACATCACCCCGGAGGCCCTTGTCAAGATTTACGAACAATTAGGCTTTAACGCCGATGGAAATGTCGCGGTAAAGATGTCTACGGGCGAACCGCCGGCCAGTAACTATCTCCGTCCGGAGCTTATCGGCGATTTGGTTAAAGAGGTAGACGGTACAATCGTTGAGTGTAACACCGCTTACGGCGGCAGCCGTGCTGAGGCAGCAGCGCATAAACAAGTGATAGAGGATCACGGTCTTAACGCCATATCAAAGAACGGTGTCGCTGACATTATGGACGAGGACGGCTCGCTGGAAATTCCTGTCCCCACCCCGGCGGGCGGAGCCTCAACTATTACCAAAGATTATGTTGGCGCGCACCTTGCAAATTATGATTCGCTGATCTCTCTTGCACACTTCAAGGGCCATGCTATGGCGGGCTTCGGCGGCGCTATCAAGAATATGTCAATCGGGATTGGTTCTTCCGAGGGGAAAAGCTATATTCACAGCGCAGGACAGTCCCGTACAAGTCCGTGGGGCGGCGAGCAGGACAAGTTTTTGGAATCTATGGGCGACGCGACAAGCGCTGTTGTAGATTATATGGACGATAAGGTTGTTTATATCAACGTGATGAACCGCCTTTCCGTGGACTGCGACTGCGACGGCAACCCCGCCGAGCCGGATATGCATGATATCGGAATTTTGGCCTCCTATGACCCGGTGGCGCTCGATCAGGCGTGTATTGATTTGATTTATGCCCAAAAAGATGGAGACGGCGCCTCGTTGGTACAGCGTATAGAAAGCCGCAACGGCCTCCACACCCTCGAGCACGCCGAGGAAATAGGGCTTGGAAGCAGAACGTACAATCTTGTGAGCATAGACTAAATAGACTAATCTGGACTTAATTTATGAGCAAAAGTCCGGCGACGGTGCATCGCTTGTCCATCGTATTGAGCGGCAGAACGGCTTCCACACCCTTGAACACGCCGAGGAAATAGGTCTTGGCAGCCGAAGTTACCGCATACGGGATATCGACGCCGAGCCGGTGGCTGTCACCATGAGCTATGACAACGGCCGGCTTACGGTTTCGGGCCTTGACGGCGAGGCGGCCCTCATCAGAGTTTCCTATTCCGACGGCGCTTTGGCGGGAGTCGATATTTCCTCCGTTACCAACGGGACGCGGAATATAGAGGCCGAGGGCGGCGACAGGCTTTTCCTCTGGAGTCCATGCAGCCCCTGTGTCCGTCGGTTACGGTTGACAAATAATGCAATTGGAGGAAATTGCTATGAAAAAACAGGTGAAAAATCTTACCCTTGCGGCCATGTTTTTGGCCATCGGTTTTGTGCTGCCCTTTCTGACCGGGCAGATACAGACTATCGGCAATATGCTTAGCCCCATGCACATCCCCGTCCTGCTCTGCGGCCTGATCTGCGGCTGGAAATACGGCGTCGCCGTGGGCTTTATCCTGCCCCTGCTGCGCTCGATGATTTTCGGTATGCCGCCCATGTACCCAAACGCCATAGCCATGGCCTTTGAGCTCATGACCTACGGCCTTGTGATAGGGCTGCTCTACAGCCGCTCACGCTGGCAGTGCGTTGTGGCGCTGTACCG
>CANRJP010000055.1 GCA_947630975.1 uncultured Clostridia bacterium | reverse complement strand
GGACGCATGAGCCTCAGGGCAATGCCCACGGTCAACGCCGCCGCCGAGGAGTTTTACCGGCTCCGGGACAGGGACGCCCGCATGAAAAATCACGGCGCGGCCATAACGAAGATTTTGACTAACAGTCTTTCACGGGCGACGAAAAAGCTCGCTCTGCTCGAAAACGATTTAAAGGCTTCCCTTGACCGGGAAAAATACCGGATTTACGGAGATCTTCTCACGGCCAATATCTATAAGGCGAACAAGGGCGACAAAAGCGTCACCGTGGTGAACTATTACGACGAAAATCAGGGGGAGATAACTATCCCTCTCGACATAACCAAGTCCCCGTCGCAGAACGCGAAAAGTTACTACAATAAATATAGAAAGGCCAAGAACACCGAGCTTTACGCCCGGGAACAGATAGAAACCGCCAAAACCGAGATACAGTATCTCGAGTCGGTGCTGCTTTCGGTGGAGAACGCCCGCACACCCTCGGAGCTTGCCGAGATAAAGGCCGAGTTGGAAAGCGAGGGTTATATCCGCGCCGAAGGCGGAAAAAAGCCCCGACGTCCCGCACCGTCCAAGCCCATGGAACTTGAGTACAAAGGTTACACCATTCTCATCGGCCGCAATAACGTCCAGAACGACTATCTTACATTAAAAATAGGCCGGAGCCGCGACCTGTGGCTCCACACGAAAAATATACCGGGCAGCCATACCCTCGTAAAGTACCGGGGAGAGGACTTCCCCGGCGAGGTCATAACCGCCGCCGCCTCTCTCGCGGCCTGGTTCTCCAAGGGGCGTAACGCCCCGAAGGTGGAGGTGGATTACTGTCCCGTGAGCCACGTGAAAAAACCTAACGGGGCCAAGGCGGGTATGGTGATATACGAGGGATACAGCACGGCCCTTGTGGAGCCGGGGAAGGAGCTGGCAGAAAAAATTGGAAAAGATACTTGACAGAATAAATTCACCCAACGACCTTAAGTCGCTGACCTATTCCCAGCTTGTGGTGCTGGCCGGCGAACTTAGAGATGAGATAATCGCCGCCGTATCCGAAAACGGCGGCCACCTCGCCAGCAATCTCGGCGCGGTGGAGCTGACCATAGCCGCCTGCCGGGCCCTCGATCTGCCGAAGGACAAGCTAATATGGGACGTGGGGCACCAGTCCTACGCCTATAAGCTCCTGACCGGCAGAAAGTTGGATAATCTGCGGAAGATGGACGGTATCTGCGGCTTCTGCGCCCCGTGGGAGTCGGAGTATGACTTCACCGTGTCGGGCCACAGCTCGGCCTCCCTGTCCGCCGCCATCGGCGAGGTGATGGCAAATGAGATAAACGGCAAAAAGCATAAGGTCTGCGCCGTTATCGGCGACGGGGCCCTCACCGGCGGCATGGCCATGGAGGCCATTAACCACATAGGCCACCTTGACAAGCCGGTGCTGATAATACTTAACGATAACGAGATGTCGATCACAAAAAATGTGGGAGGCATATCCCGCACCTTGTCCAAGGCCAGGTCGGGCCTCGGCTACCGCCGCGTAAAATACAGGGTTGAAAACGTGCTTAAAAACTTCCCCGGAGCGTATTCCGCCACACGTTTCGTAAAGGAACACATCAAATACGCCGTGACGACCGCCGGCGCCCTTTTCGAGTCCATGGGGGTCACGTACCTGGGGCCGGTGAACGGGCACGACATCGGGGAAATGGAAAATATATTCAAGCGTGCCCTTTCTATGGACGAGCCGGTACTGGTTCACGTGGTGACCCAGAAGGGCCGGGGCTACTCTTATGCGGAAAAGGCGCCGGAAAAGTACCACGGCGTCGGCTCATTTGACGTAAGGGCGGGCGTCACCGAGAAGGACGCCAAGGACTATTCCGCCGTTTTTGGCGAGACGGTGTGCGCTCTCGCCGCCGAGGAGCCGAGGCTGGCGGTCATAACGCCCTCCATGACCTTGGGCAGCGGGCTGACCGAATTTTCGCGGAAGTATAAGGACAGATTTTTTGACGTGGGCATTGCCGAGGGCCATGCCGTAACCTTCGGCGGCGGACTGGCCGCCGGCGGGGCCCTGCCGGTAATATCCGTGTATTCGTCATTTTTGCAGCGGGCATACGACAATGTGATACATGATCTGGCAATAGCCGATCTCCACGCGGTTTTGGCTATTGACCGGGCGGGACTGGTGCCCGGCGACGGTTCCACCCATCAGGGAGTGTTCGACGTGGCGTTTTTGTCTGCCATACCCAATGTGGCCGTTCTTGCCCCGTCCTGCTTCGACGAGCTGCGGAAGATGCTGATCTACGCGGTGAAGGAGCATGACGGCCCAATAGCCGTCCGCTACCCCAGAGGGGGAGAGAGCCGTTCCTTTGACAACGGAAAATTTGTCCTCGGCAAAGCGAAAGTTATCAAGTCGGGCGCCGACCTTACCGTCGCCGCGTACGGCTCAATGACGGCCCGTGCCGTCGGCTGCGCCGAGGCTCTGGAAAAAATCGGAATATCCGCCGAGGTCATAGATCTCCGCACAGTCAAGCCCATCGATACCGCCACCGTATCAAAAAGCGCGACAAAGACCGGTCGGCTGGTATTTATGGAGGAGGTAGTGCGCTGCGGCGGAATAGGCGAACAGCTCATAACCAACCTCCGCCTGCGGAACAGGGACATAAAGGTGAAGCTCATAACCCTGCCCGACGCCTTTGTGCCCCACGCCACCCTGCCCGAGCTGGAGGATTATTACGGCTTTACCGTCGAAAAACTGACGCAAACCGTAAGCGAGTGGATAAAAGATAATGGCTAAGCGGTTGGATGTGTGCCTCGTGGAAAAAGGGCTGGCCGGCGGAAGAGACGCCGCCAAGCGGCTCATAGCCGAGGGAAAGATATATGTTGACGGCCGTCCCGCCCTAAAGGCGGGGCAAAATGCCGAGGGGGCGCTTGTGGAGCTCAGGGGAGAGCCCCTGAGATATGTGAGCCGGGGCGGTCTTAAGCTGGAAAAGGCCCTTAAGGAATTTGATATTGACCTTAACGGCAGGATCGCCGCCGACATCGGCGCCTCCGCCGGAGGTTTCACCGACTGTATGCTTCAAAACGGCGCGGCCCGTGTATACGCGGTGGACGTGGGTCACGGCCAGTTGTCTCCGAAGCTGGCGGCGGACGGCCGTGTCATAAATATGGAAGGAACCGACGCCAGAACGGTCACTCTGCCGGAAAAGGCGGATTTCGCCTCGGTGGACGTGGCCTTTATTTCTTTGCGTCTTGTACTCCCGGCGGTAAAAGGCCTGTTGAGAGACGGCGGCGGACTCGTGGCCCTTATAAAGCCCCAATTCGAGGCCGGAAGAAGCGCCCTCAACAAAAAGGGCGTTGTCAGGGATCCCGCGGTGCGGCGGCGGGTCGTAGAGGAGATAGCGGATTTTGCCGCGGGTATCGGCTTTTATGTGAAGGGTTTGGCGGCTTCGCCCATTCCGGGGCCGGAGGGGAATGTGGAATTCCTCATGTATGCGGTGAACTCCGAAACCGGCGGAGCGGCTGCGGGTATCAGCGAACGCATCCGCAAAATAACGGCGCAAAATTAACACATTGTTTACATCTTTTTTATTGAATGTATGGTATTATATATCTAAATATTATGGTACCTAATCTTTTTTGCGGAAAAGATCCCGTCATTGGAGGACGAACTCATGGAGAAAGTATCCGAACTTTACCCCAATTTAAAGGGTTTTGACCCGCCCGACCAAAAGGTCACCGATTTTGTGCGGGGACTCGGCGTCGAGACCGGGGATATACTGGCGGCCGCCAAGAGCGATCTGAGCGTGGACGGCAGCTACTGCGAGGTATGGCTCATGGCCGAGGAAAAGCGGCTCATCGTGGCCCGTCCCGACAGCGGGGCCTTCGACGCCTACCCCTTCGATCAGTGGGAGATCAGGGTGGAAAACTACCTGACAACGGGGGCGGTGCTTGCCGTAAGCGGCGAGCGTGAAACCGTGGCCGCCGCCTTTACCGATTCCTGCGGCAGGACAGTGGGCAACATCTGCCGTGTCTGTGAGCGGCTTCGGGACGGAAAGACCCTTGAGGACGAGGATTTCCGCCGGGGCGAGGAGGATCGCGTCTGTCCCAAGTGCGGTACTCCGTATCAGCAGGGCCGCCGTACCTGCCCCAAGTGCCAGAGCAAGAAAAAGCTTTTTCTTCGGGTGCTGGGTTATATGCCCCGTTATAAAAAAGAACTTGCCATGGTAATGGGAATGATAATCCTCAGCAGCCTTATCGGCCTGCTGCGCCCTTACCTCAACGGCAGTACCCTTTACGACCAGGTGCTAACCGAGGGCGGACGGTATTACGGAAAAATCGTACCCTTTGTGCTGCTGATGATCGGCCTTGAGCTTGCCACTCTGGCGGTCAACATTTTCCAGGGTCGGATAGGGGCGGCGGTGTCAAGCAAAATTGTTTATGACATTAAAAGCGAAGTCTTTGGAGCAATGCAAAAGCTCAGCATGAGCTTTTTCAACTCCAAGCACACCGGCAACCTGATGAACCGCGTCAACTCCGATGCGCTGGATATTCAGTATTTCCTCAACGACGGTATGCCTCAGTTCATAGTCAACGCCATAACCATAATCGGCATCGGCGGCGTGGTTTTCTTTTCAAATCCCCTGCTGGCTTTGCTCATCATGCTTCCAATCCCTCTTATTGTTTACATAATAAAGAGGGTGATACCCAAGTTCAACCGCTTCAAATGGATAGGCTGGCACAAGTCCAGCAAGCTCAACAGCATCATAAACGATTCTCTTCTGGGCGTCCGTGTGGTAAAGGCCTTCGGCAAGGAGCAGAGCGAGGTGGATAGGTTCGAAGGCGCGACGCAGGATCTGTATGACGTCCGCGTCCGTGAGGGACTTATGTCCGCCCGTATCTTCCCGATGCTGAACTACCTTATGACAATAGGCGGACTGTTCGTCTGGGGACTGGGCGGCTGGCAGGTGCTGGAGGGGCATATGAGCTTCGGCACATTGATGACCTTCGTGGGCTACATCGGTATGCTGTATGCGCCCATAAACTTCATGATACGCACCTATGACTGGTGGGCCAACTGCATGAACAGCGCCCAGCGCATATTTGAAATAATCGACCGCCGCACCGACGTGCCCGAGGCCCGTGATCCGGTGGACATAGGCCGCATAAAGGGCGATGTGGAGCTTCGGGACGTGACCTTTGCCTACGAGGCCAACAAGAACGTCCTCCACAATGTGAGTTTCCATGTGATGCCTGGCGAGATGATAGGTCTTGTGGGCCACAGCGGCGCGGGTAAGTCTACGATCACAAACATAATTACCCGACTTTACGACGTGACCGAGGGCGAGATACTTATCGACGGCGTTAATATCAAAAAAATACGACAGAAGGATCTTCACGGCCAGATAGGCATGGTCTTGCAGGACACCTTCCTCTTTAACGGCACCGTTGCCGAGAACATCGCCTACGCCAAGCCCGACGCCTCTATGGAGGAGGTGATAAGGGCGGCGAAGCTGGCCAACGCCCACGACTTCATAATGAAGCTGCCCGACGGCTACGAGACCGAGATAGGCCGGCGCAAGACCAATCTCAGCGGCGGCGAACGCCAGCGTATATCCATCGCCCGAGCGGTGCTCATGGATCCGGCCATACTCATATTGGATGAGGCTACCGCCTCCCTTGACACCGAGACCGAGCAGCAAATTCAGGATGCTCTCGAAACCCTGACGAAGGGACGGACGACAATCGCCATCGCTCACCGGCTGTCCACCCTCAAGAACGCCGACCGCCTTGTGGTGGTGGAGCGGGGCGAAATAGCGGAAATAGGCACCCACGAGGAGCTTGCAAACAAGCCCGGCGGAATTTACGCCCGTATGCTTGGCCGCCAGCGTGACGCCCTTAAGATACGGGGCGTGGGCGATGAGGAGCAGCTTTGATTATTCATTTGGAGTGTGTAAATAAAGATGTTTAAAAAATATTGGCCGCTGATATTTGTGGTCGCCGCGCCGTATCTGTGCTTTTTTATGGCGTTGGATATGAACGGAAGCTTTATCGTTTTCGGCCTGTTTCTGCTGTATCTGGTACGGCTGGCAGCATTGGCCGTGAGCGGGCTTACCGCCTTAAGCTGCGTCATGAAGGAACGGGGCGCCCGTGAGGTTCTGGCCGTAAACATGACGGTCAAGCTTTTACAGATACCGGCCTACCTTCTGATTTTTGTCTGCGGCGTCGCAAATCTGTTGTTTATTTTGACCGCTTACGTCGCCCTGAATATGCTCGTCACCGACCTGTTCACCGTCGCGGCCACCGGCCTTATGGGAACGGCGGGGGTCATACGGGCAAAAAACGAGGGCCGTATTGACGGATTCACGGCCATAATTCTGGGCGTGCTTCAATTTGTGTTTGTCGCGGACGTCGTCGCGGCGATAATTGCCTTTGTCAAGGCGAAAAGAGGTTAGATTATGGAAAATAAAATGAAAAACTACGCCGAGATAAACTACCTCACCCCGGCGGACTGTGAGTTTTACGAGACGGAAGGGAGCCTTTTGGGCCTTAAGGTTCGCGGCGAGGATCTGGGCCGGGTGGCTCTGGTGCGGATGTTCCCCCTGCGGAACACCGACAATTTCATTTCCGTGCGCCGGGAGCTTCGGGGCCGGAACGACAGCCGTGTCGAGTACGGAGTTATCGAAAGGCTTTCCGACTTCACGGGTAAGCAGCGTGAGCTTATTGACAAGGAGCTGGAGCGCCGCTATTTCGTGCCCGAGATAACGAAGGTCGTGAAGGTCAAGGAGGAGTACGGCCACACCTACTGGGAAACCGAGACCACCGCCGGAAATCGGAGCTTCACGGTTTTTGACATGAACAGCAATCTGCTCAATCTGGGCAATAATCGGGTGCTCATCATAGACGTGGACGGCAACCGCTATATTTTCCCCGACGTGACAAAGGTGGGGGACAAGGCTCTGAGGTTGCTGGAGATATGGCTGTAAGCACAAATTCCCTGCCTGTTATGAGGTGATACAATGTTACTTAACTATACCCTCCCCGAGGCCGAAGCCGCCGCAGCCGAAAAGGCGCTCCGAGGCGAGGAGATACTCTACTGTCTGCCCTACGACCTTACGGCGGATCAGAGGTTTACCGAAGGCGTCCTTGTCATAACGGACACGAGGCTCATCGCCCTGAGCGGCGGTCGGGTGGACATGATCCAGCCGGTGAGGGAGCTTTCCGGCGTTTGCTGCGGCGAGCTCAACTCCTCCGGTATGCTGGAGGCCGACGTGGGCGGCGAACCCAAGCCCATCGTGTTCTTCACCATGGAGCACATGGCACGATACGCCATGGCCGAGCGGATAATCACCGACCTCATCGAGGGACGCAAACCAAAGGCCGTCAGCGTCGACGACGAGAAAAAGTGCCCCATCTGCGGCCGGCCTTATATCCGCAACACCCGTATCTGCCGGAATTGCAGCGACCGCATGGGAGTTCTCAAGCGTATATGGAAGATAAGCCGCCCCTGCTGGGGAATGTACGGAATACTGCTGTTGCTGTTCTGGCTCAACAGCGCGGTTATGCTCCTGTCCCCCGTGGTCAGCAAGCACCTGATAAACGACGTCCTTGTCCATAAGGGAGCCGGAGCCGAGCTGCTGCCGATGCTCCTGTGGCTGGTCGTGCTGACGGGTCTGTGTTCACTGGCTACCACCCTTGTGGGCGCGGGCCGCGAGGTCGTTTCCGCCAAGGCCAGCAACCTTCTTGTCCGTGATCTCCGCAACGACATCTACAAAAAGGTTCAGTCCATGCCTTTGGGCTATATCGAGGAAAAGCAGGCCGGCGATCTGATGCACCGCATCAACGGCGACACGGGCCGTATCCAGCGCTTTATACAGAACGTGGCCGTTCAGGCCGTCAACGAGGTCTGTCTTTTCATCGGCGTGGGAATAGTGGTGGTGGCCTACAATCCCTTTATGGCCATGCTGATAATGATACCCATTCCCTTTGCCCTGTTCTTTACCAATTATATCCGCAACACCGTGCGCCAGCGCTACCACCGTCAGTGGCGGTGGATGGATAAGCTCACCGACGCGCTGAACAATGTACTCAACGGTATAAAGGTCGTCAAGGTCTTTGGACAGGAGGAGCGTGAGATAGAACATTTCGACAGCGTGGCTTCCTCCGTCCGCGACACCACCTGTAAGGTGGAAAAGTACGTTTACACCGTGTTCCCCATAGCACGGTTCCTTATCGGCTTCGGCAGCTATTTCGTCACCCTCTACGGCGGAAGCATGGTTCTGGGCCACGCCATGGATCTGGGCTCCCTCATGCAGTTTTCCACCTATGCCGGTTATCTTTACAGCCGTCTGGACTGGTTCAGTATGCTGCCCCGCCACGTCAGCGAGGCCATAACCAGCGCCCAGCGTGTCTTTGAAGTCATGGACGAGGATCCCATCCCCGAGCCGGAGGCCACGGCCGATGCGGGGGACATTTACGGCGACATCAAGTTTGACGACGTGACCTTTGGCTATAAGTCATACAAGAGCGTGCTGAAAAATATAGACCTTGACGTCAAGAAGGGCGAGATGATCGGCCTTGTGGGCCACAGCGGCGCCGGTAAGTCCACCATGATAAACCTGCTCATGCGGCTGTACAGGGCCGACGAGGGTGACATAAAGATAGACGGCAACAGCATCGAGAGCTACGGCCTTGCCGATTACAAGAACCGTCTGGGAGTGGTGCTTCAGGAGAGCTATCTTTTCAGCGGCAGCATAATCAACAACATACGCTACGCCCGACCCGAGGCTTCCGACGACGAGTGCATCCGCGCAGCTAAAATAGCCAACGCTCACGAGTTTATCCTCGGTCTGCCCGACGGCTACGACACCTATGTGGGTGAAAAGGGCCAGCGCCTGAGCGGCGGCGAGCGTCAGCGTATATCCATCGCCCGGGCCGTTCTCAGCGACCCCAAGATAATGATTTTGGACGAGGCCACCGCCTCGGTGGATACCGAGACCGAGCAGCAGATACAGCAGGCTCTGTCCCGTATAATTCAGGGGCGGACGACCTTCGCCATAGCCCACCGGCTGTCAACGCTCAAAAACGCCAACCGCCTTGTGGTGCTGGAGGAAGGGCGCATAGCCGAGATCGGCAGCCACAACGAGCTGATGGAGAAGGACGGCATTTACGCCTCCCTCGTGAAGGCTCAGCGCACCATGACCGCCCTTTCCGTCGCTATCGACGCCGAGGGCGGCGGAGGTCCCCGCGGCGGCAGTGGGCCGGGAGGACGCGGCCCCGGAGGCCCGCCGAGATAAATCAGTATATAATACTAATACCACTAATACCCAATTAAAAGCGTCTGATAAAGCCTTCCCCTTTGAGGGGAAGGGGGATCGCTTGCGGTGGATGAGGTGTAGGATGCGGAGCATCCGTTACAAAATACATTCATGCTTACAGTAACGCCGCCTGCGGCGGCTACACCTCATCAGTCGGCTTCGCCGACAGCTTCCCCTCGAGGGGAAGCCTTTTTAATCTGTCATTGTTATCATAATAAACTCGTATATTTATGTTTTTAATTTGGGATTAGTATAAGAATAAAGTTCTTGCAATGTCAAAGAAGTTGTGTTATAATTAAATTATGAATATTTATTTTGGTGGTATTTCATGCCGGAACTGGCAAAAATGCTTGGTGTTGAATTGTCATGAAATGATACGTTATAGATGCCGGTAACCGCGGGCAAATTTACAAATAAAAGGAGAAATTACAGTGAAAATCAAACTCATAACAGACACAGGGAGCGATCTCAAGCCCGCCGTGGCGGAGCGCTACGGTATAAGGCTGCTGCCCTTCAAGTACAGCTACGACGGCGAAACCTATCTTCGAAGCTTTGTTGACGAGAGCATGGATGTTTTTTATAAACACCTTTGGGAGGCGGAGGTTCCGCCAAAGACCACCCAGATAACTCCCTCCGAATTTACCGATATTTTCCGTGAGGAGGTGGAAAACGGCTATGACGCCATGATCCTCACCACTCTTAGTGCCTCTGCCAGCGGCACCTGCCAGAACGCCCATCTCGCCGCCGCCGAAGTGATGGAGGAGACCGGCTGCGACATACGCATAGTCGATTCTCAGTCCTATACCTGCCTTTACGCCCAGCCCGTTATCCACGCCGCAAAAATGGTGGCCGCCGGAGCGGGAGTCGACGAGGTGGAGGACTATCTCAAGCGGGCCACCGCCGACTTTAACGCGGTCTTTGTGGTAAATGACCTTACCCACCTCAAAAAGGGCGGACGCATCAACGCCGCCACTCTGCTGTTCGCCAATATGCTGGACATCAAACCCATCCTCACCGTGGGCGGCGGCCTTGTGGTTCAGTCCGACAAGGTGCGGGGCGAAAAGCGGGTCAACAAAAAGATGATCGAAATGGCTACCGACCGTTGCGGCGACCTGAACGGAAAGACCGTCATCACAGTCTGCGCCGACGTTGACGACAAAATTGAAGAGCTTAGAGCCGAGCTCAAAAACCGCTTCCCGGACGTGAATATTCTCGATTGCCGCCTTGGGCCAATAATCGCCACACACGGCGGCCCCACACTGTACGGCTTCGCCTATTCCACCTCCGGCGAATTTGACATCAGCGACTACGAGGAAGAATAATAGCGGGAATTTATCGGCCCTGAAAAAATTTTAGAAAATTTTAAAAAATCGGGAACTTTTTTGAAATTGTTGCGTCTAATATATGAAACCAAATTTAAAAGGAGTGTATTTGTATGAAAAGCATTTTAGCAGCACTACTGGCGGCCCTGTTGACCGCTGCGTCCGGAACGCCGTCACAGAACGCGGAGGTAAACACGGAGACCGGAAAGAATGAAGTCAAAGAAGAGGTGGTATATGTGGATGAGGGAGCTGATTTTGCCGATAAGCTCAACACACAAATGCCGAAGGGCGAAAACTATATGTTCTCGCCGCTGTCGGTGAAAATGGCGCTGGCTCTGGCCGCCAACGGAGCGGAGGGGGAAACAAGGGACGAAATTCTCGCCGCCTGCGGCATCGACGACCTTGACGCCTTCAATCAGTATTCCCGCGAGATGATAGACCGCTACAGTCAGGCGGATATACTCAGCCTTGACATAGCCAATTCCATATGGCTCAACACCGATAATACGGACAGCAAATTCGCCCAAGGCTACAAGGATACCCTTGCAAAGTATTACGACGCCGAGGCCGCCGAGGTAAATAACGGTAACGCCGTTTCTACCGTCAATAAGTGGGTTAGCGGCAAGACCCGTGAAAAAATCCCCGGCATAATCGATAACAGCAATTTCGCCGCCGCCCTGATCAACGCCGTGTATTTCAAGGCCCACTGGCAGGATGAGTTCAGCGAATACGCCACGGAGAAGGAGAACTTTACCGACGCGAACGGCAAAGCCGTTCAGGTGGACATGATGCACCGGATGGCTTATATGAACTACTATTCCGACGGACAGACCCAGGTCGCCGAGCTGCCCTACCGAAATTACGAAAATCAGGTGGACGAAAATGGCCGTTTAATGAGCCGCACCGGCTATGACGACATTGACGTGAGTATGTATGTGATACTGGGCGATGACAAAAACCCCGAGGAGCTTTTGAATAAGGCGGAGCTCGGCAGCACTTATGTCGCCCTCTCCATGCCCAAGTTTAAGACGGAGTTCGGCATCAATCTCAACGGCGCTCTCAAGGCCATTGGCATAAACAGGGCCTTTGACAATGACGCCCAGTTTGGCCCCATGTTTGACAGCGGATATTTTAAAATCGACGAGGCGCTGCACAAGACCTATATAAAAGTGGACGAGGAGGGCACCGAGGCCGCCGCCGTAACCGCGATAGTGATGATGGGCACCGGCTTGCGCGAGTATCCCGAACCCGTGGAGCTGAAGCTTGATCGCCCCTTTACTTATGTAATAAAGGACAACATCAGCGGCGAGATACTGTTCATGGGCCGGTTCGCCTGCGCCGAATGAATAAATATGCATAAAAGCTCTTGCAAAACGGAAAAATTTGTGCTAAAATAGAATAAATAAATTTGTCGTTCGTTTTTAGGAGTGTAAATATGCAGAGAAACATCAGGAATTTCAGTATAATCGCCCACATCGACCACGGCAAGAGCACCCTCGCCGACCGGCTTTTGGAGCTGACCGGCGAGGTGGAGAGCCGTGATATGGAGGATCAGCTCCTTGACAATATGGAGCTGGAGCGTGAGAGGGGCATCACCATAAAGGCCCGTGCCGTAAGGCTGAACTATCGGGCGAAGGACGGGCAGGACTACGTCCTCAACCTCATAGACACCCCCGGTCACGTGGATTTCAACTACGAGGTGTCACGTTCTCTGGCCGCCTGTGAGGGGGCCCTCCTTGTGGTGGACGCGGCGCAGGGCATCGAGGCTCAGACCCTCGCCAATACCTATCTGGCCCTCGACCACAATCTGGAAATTCTGCCTGTTATCAATAAGATCGACCTGCCCAGCGCCCGCCCCGACGCGGTGGCGCAGGAGATAGAGGACGTAATCGGCATCCCCGCCATGGACGCCCCCCGTATCAGCGCCAAGCAGGGCATAAATATCGAGGAAATTCCCGAATATATAGTCAATAATATCCCCGCCCCCGCCGGTGACCCCGAGGCCCCGCCGAGAGCCTTGATTTTCGACTCCTACTATGACTCCTACAAAGGGGTCATAGTTTATGTGCGTGTGATGGACGGCCGCTTCCGCCCCGGTATGCGCATCCGCTTTATGGCGGGCGGCGGCGAGTTCGATGTGGTGGAGACCGGATACCTTGTGCCCGACGGCACCCGTCCGGCGGCGGAGCTTTCCGCCGGTGAGGTGGGCTATATCGCCGCCAGCATCAAGACCGTGCGGGAAACTCAGGTGGGCGACACCGTCACCGACGCCGAAAATCCCGCCGCCGAGCCGCTGGAGGGCTACCGAAAGGTCAATCCCATGGTTTTCTGCGGAATTTACCCCGCCGACGGCGCGAGGTACAACGACCTTCGGGACGCCTTGGAAAAGCTCCAGCTCAACGACGCGTCCCTGTCTTTCGAGGCGGAGACCTCCGTGGCCCTTGGCTTCGGCTTCCGCTGCGGCTTTCTGGGGCTGCTACATTTGGAGATAATTCAGGAGAGGCTTGAACGGGAGTTCAACCTTGACCTTGTCACCACGGCCCCCAGCGTTGTTTACCGGGTCGTAAAGACCGACGGCGAGGAGCTTATGATTTCCAATCCAACCAATCTGCCGTCTCCCGCCGAGATAAATTACATGGAGGAGCCTGTGGTGACGGCTCACATCTTTGTGCCCAAGGACTATGTGGGCGCCATAATGGAGCTGTGTCAGGAGCGGCGGGGCGTCTATAAGGATATGACTTATGTGGATGCCGACAGGGCCGATCTCCATTACGAGCTGCCGCTGAACGAGATAATATACGATTTCTTTGACGCCCTCAAAAGCCGCAGCCGGGGCTATGCCTCCTTTGACTACGAGCTTCAGGGCTACGAAAAGAGCGACCTTGTGAAGCTGGACATTCTGCTCAACGGAGATATGGTCGACGCTCTGAGCTTTATTGTCCATTCCTCAAAGGCCTATGCCCGAGGCCGCAGAATAGCGGAAAAGCTGAAGGAGTCCATTCCCCGCCAGCTTTTTGAAATACCGATACAGGCGGCCATCGGCGGAAAGATAATCGCCCGCGAGACCGTTAAGGCTCTGCGCAAGGATGTGCTTGCCAAGTGCTACGGCGGCGACATAACCCGCAAAAAGAAGCTGCTTGAAAAACAGAAGGAAGGCAAAAAGCGTATGCGTCAGGTTGGCAGCGTGGAGCTGCCGCAGGAGGCCTTCATGTCGGTGCTGAAATTAGATGAGTAGCGGCCTTTATATTCACATTCCCTTCTGCGTCAGGAAGTGCCCCTACTGCGACTTTTATTCGGTGACGGATCGCGCCGGAGCGGGGAATTATATTGACGCCGTGTTGGGTGAGCTTAAAAATTATAACGAAAAATTCGACACAATATTTATAGGCGGCGGAACCCCCACATCCATAGGAAAAGAGCTGGTTCGCCTTTGCGAGGCCCTTCCGGATGCGGAGGAGTTCACCGTGGAGGCAAATCCCGGCACGGTGGATACGGAGCTGCTCAAGGCGCTTAAAAGCGCCGGCGTCAACCGGCTCAGCTTTGGCGTCCAAAGCTTCAACGACAACGAGCTTCGGGCTCTTGGCCGCATCCACACCGCCGTTCAGGCGGAGGAGGCCGTGAGCATGGCCCGGACGGCGGGCTTTGATAATATCAGCGTTGACCTTATGCTTTCCACGCCTTTTCAGACCGCAAAATCCGTAAAAAAGAATTTGGAAAAGGTGCGTGAGCTTGGCCTCGACCATGTCAGCGCCTATTCCCTGATAATAGAGGAGGGGACGCCCTTTTACGGCGCCGAACTGCCCTTGCCCTCCGAGGACGAAGAGCGGGAGATCTATTGGCTGACCCACGATTTTTTGGAGGATATGGGGCTTAAACAGTACGAAATTTCCAACTTTGCCCGCCCCGGCAGAGAGTGCCGGCACAACATCAAGTATTGGACGCTGGAGCCTTATATCGGCCTCGGCGCGGCGGCCCACTCTTATCACGGCGGACGGCGCTGCGGCAATGCTCCCGATATTGCGGCCTATGTTCGCGGCGGCGGACGGAACGTCGGCAGTGAGGTCGTTGACGAAAACGAGCGGCTACGGGAAAGGTTTTGGCTGGGCCTGCGCATGACCGGTGGAATAGCCTATAACGGCGAGTTCCCGGATGAGGTCGGCAAGCTGGTAAAAAAGGGGCTGCTTGAGCGGGCGGATGGAAGAATTCGCCTGACAAAGAAGGGTATAGACCTGGCAAATCTTGTGTTTATGGAGTTTGTTTGATATGGATTGCAGAGAACAGGCCCTGAAGCTCCTGTCCTTCAGCGACCGCACCGAAAGGGAGATGCGGAAAAGGCTGGCGGAAAAGGGCTTTGACGAGACCGATATTGACGAAACGCTGGACTTCCTCACGGAGTACAGTTACATAGACGACCGCCGCTACGCCGCCAAGTACGCCGCCGACAGCGTGAAGCTGAAGGGCCACGGTCCGGGACGCATCCGCGCCGGACTTTTGCAGAAGGGCGTCAGCCGTGACATTGTGGACGAGACTATTGATGAAATGGAGACCGACCCGCGGGAGCAGCTCGATGCCGCCATGGAGCGGCGTTTCGCCAACGCCGATCTGAGCAATCCAAAGGAGCGGAACCGTATTTTTTCCTATTTTGCCAGACGCGGCTATTCTCCCCATGATATTTGGGGAGCGATAAACGGACGCAGCGCCTTTGAGGATATAGATGACAATTTCGAGGAGTGATACTGTGACGAAAATCGGCTTCGTGTCTCTGGGCTGTAACAAAAACCTCTGCGACACCGAGAATATGCTTGGCCTTCTGGCCGAAAAAGGCTATGAACTTGTGAACGACCCCGCCGAGGCGGAGGTGATCGTGGTCAACACCTGCGGCTTCATCGACAGCGCCAAGGAGGAGTCTATCAATACCATCCTTGAAATGGCTGAATACAAAAAGGAAAAGTGCCGCCTGCTTGTGGCGGCGGGCTGTATGGCCCAGCGTTATCCCGAGGATATACGCCGTGAGCTGCCGGAGGTGGACGTGATAGTCGGCACCACGGTTTTTGACCGAATTGCCGATGCCATAGAGGCCGGACTGGCGGGGGAGAGGACGACCCTTATCGACGGCATGGACAAGGAGATCCCCGACTGTATGCCCCGCATCCGGACGACTCCGCCCCATGTGGCCTATATTAAAATCGCCGAGGGCTGCAGCAATCACTGCACCTACTGTGCCATTCCCAATATCAGGGGCCGCTACCGCAGCCGCCCCATGGAAAATATCATAACCGAGGCCGAGGCTCTGGCCGCCGACGGCGTGAAGGAGCTTATTGTCGTGGCTCAGGACACCACCCGTTACGGCGAGGATCTGTACGGAAAGCGGAAAATCGCCCCCTTGCTTCGGGAGTTATGTAAAATTCGCGGCATAGAATGGGTGCGCGTCCACTACTCATACCCCGAGGCGGTGGACGGCGAGCTGATAGAGACTATAAAAGACGAGAAAAAGATAGTAAAATATCTGGACATACCCGTTCAGCACGGGGACGACGAGGTGCTCCGCCGGATGGGCCGCCGCACCGATCGCGCCCAGATAATCGGCCTTATATCACGGCTGCGGGAGGAAATTCCGGGCGTGGTCATAAGAACCAGTCTTATCGCCGGTTTCCCCGGCGAGACCGAGGAGCAGTTTCAAAATCTTCTGTCCCTCATGGAGGAGGTTCGCTTCGACCGAACCGGAGTATTCGCATACTCCGCCGAGGAAGGGACTCCCGCCGCGAAGCTGCCCGGCCAGCTTGACGACGAAGTTAAAGAGGAGCGCCGTGCCGCCGCCATGGAGCTGGCCCAACGGCTGTCCCTCGAGCGGAACCGGCGGCTTGAGGGCGCAACTCTTGAGGTTATTGTCGACGGCTTTGAGGACGGACTGTTTTACGGGCGCAGCGGGGGAGAAAGCCTCGAAGCCGATCCGCTCATTTATTTCGGATCGCGGCTGGAGCCCCAAATGGGTGATATAGTTAAGGTGAAGATTTTGGATGCTCAAGAGTACGATCTGTACGGTGAGCAGGTAGAATAAGGAGGAAAAAGCATGAACTTACCAAACAAACTTACGATGTTCCGCATTATACTTGCGCCTGTCACCATGGCTTTGATGCTTTTTGGGCAGCCGATATACGCGGGCATAGTCTTTGCCGTCGCAAGCATAACGGACTTTTTCGACGGTTTTATCGCCCGAAAGTACGATCTCGTCACATCCTTTGGAAAAATCATGGATCCTCTGGCGGACAAAATACTGGTTTTCGGCGCTCTGCTGTGCTTTATTCAAAACGGTACCATAAATGTTTGGCCCGTTGTGATAATCCTCGCCCGTGAACTTTTTGTCACCGGTATGCGGGTGGTTGCCGTTGACAAGGGAAAGGTCATAGCAGCCTCTTGGTGGGGAAAAATAAAAACAAATGTTCAGATTTTTGCGGTGCTGTTTTCTATCTTCTTTGAAAAGGCTCTTCCCTCGGCCTGCGCCGCCGTGCTTTGGATAGCCGCGATTTTCACCTTGGCAAGCTGGGTCGCCTATATCTTTGAAAATATTGACGTGTTTAAGGATTGAGCTGATATGAGAGCTTTTGTAATCGCGGTCTCGGGGGTTCCCGGCTGCGGCGCCGCCGGTCTTTGCGACGAGCTGGGGCGGTACCTTGAGCGCAGCGCCGTGCTCCATTTTAAGGATTACCTCGTGTCGAAGCAGCCCGGCTCCGTGTGGCTGCGCGGGGAGGATAACTTCGACGCACTGGATTTCAGCGACATGAAGCGGGATGCTGTCCGCCTTGCCGAGGACAGGAGATGCGATTGCGTTATCGTGGATATTCCCGTGGGACGCGGCTCGGCAAGCGCTCTTGAGTTTATTGATTTTGTATTTTATTTGGAATGTCCGTTGGATGTCGCGCTGGCGAAGTGGGTCGGGCAGAGGGCTCGGACAATGCCGCGGGAGGAAATGCGCAAGAATATGAGGCTTTATGTGGAGCAGGGCGGAGAGATAGCTCGGAAAATCGACCGCGTGACCCGCCGCGAAAGCGACGTGCGCATACATTACAGCGATTTATCAGACGTGGAGGACACTTTGAAAAACTATGCGAAAACTGTCATGATAAATCTTTATACAATGCTCACTTTTACGGAAGCGAACAGGCTGCTGAACTCAAATCCTTTTGCCCGTGAAAAGAAAAGCCAATATGCGAATGCTCGCCGGCGCCCTCAGGACAATACGGACACGATCTCTGTGCGGCATTGCCTTGAATGATCCTGACGCGTCTATTGCAAATCTGCGCAAATTATTTTTAATTCACTGAAAAAAGTATTGACAAATTTCAAATTAAGTGGTATAATACCATGGTAACCGCGTAGAAAAGGCTTAAGAGACCTCTTTGGTCCGCCTTAATAGCGAGTCTGTATAAACGGGAGGTGCAACAGTATGTACGCAATAATCAAGACAGGCGGCAAGCAGTACCAGGTTCAGGTTGGCGACACGGTTTTTGTTGAAAAGCTGGACGCCGAGGCCGGAGCCGAGGTCACTTTTGATCAGGTTCTTGCCATAGGCGGCGACGCCGATTTCAAGGCCGGTACTCCGACGGTAAGCGGCGCCAGCGTAAGCGCCAAGGTTATCAGCCAGGGCAAGGACAAGAAGATTTATGTCTTCAAGATGAAGTCCAAGAAGGGCTACCGCAACAAGACGGGTCACCGTCAGCCCCATACAAAGGTTGAAATCACAGCCATTAACGCATAACCATGATTAAGTTTTCATTTTATCGTAACAAGGACGGAAAAATCACCAGACTTAAGATAACGGGTCACGCCGGATATGCGGAGGAGGGCTATGATATAGTCTGTTCCGCGGTGAGCACCGCTCTGTGGATGGCCATGAAGGGCATTGAGGAGCAGGAGCTGGCGGGCATAACCTATGAAGAGGAGGACGGTTTTGTGGACTGCTTCCTCACGGCCGAACGGGAACCCGGGGCCGACGCTATACTTAAAAGTCTGGAAATAACCGTCTTTGAACTGGCAAAGCAGTTTAAAAGGAACATCTTCATTGTGGAAAATGAGGATGAGGATTAAATCAACCACAGGTTGAGAGGAGTGAAAATCATGTTCGCACTTAATATTCAGCTTTTCGCCCATAAAAAGGGTGTCGGTTCCACCAAGAACGGCCGCGACAGCGAGTCCAAGCGTCTTGGCGTGAAGCGCGCCGACGGACAGGCGGTGCTGGCCGGCAACATCCTCGTTCGCCAGAGGGGCACAAAGATCCATCCCGGCGTGAACGTAGGCATCGGCAGCGACGACACTCTCTTTGCTCTTATCGACGGCAAGGTAAA
>CANRJP010000054.1 GCA_947630975.1 uncultured Clostridia bacterium | reverse complement strand
TCCAGCCGGTGATAGCGCAGGGTGGTGAAGTGGAGCTTTTCACATATCCAGTCCACCATGGCCCGGTACTTGTCGGTGTTGGGGTCGGCGTACTCCTCCAATGTGGCCCGGTCGGGTTCATGCCCCTCGAGAGCGGTCACCGCCCGGCGGCCTATTAGCTCCATCTCGGAGGTGGAACGGGAGAAGTTGAGATATTTGCAGCCGAAGAGCAGGGGAGGACAGCCGGTTCGTATGTGTACCTCGCTGGCTCCGCTGTTGTACAGAAACTCCGTAGTTTCCCTTAACTGTGTGCCCCGGACGATGGAGTCGTCTATCATCAGCAGCTTTTTTCCGTCGATCAGGTCATGTATGGGTATGAGCTTCATTTTTGCTATAAGGTCGCGTCTGCTTTGATGGGTGGGCATGAAGGATCGGGGCCAGGTGGGGGTGTACTTCACGAAGGGACGCGAGAACTTTACGCCGGACTCGTTGGCGTAGCCGATGGCGTGGGCCGTGCCGGAATCGGGAATGCCCGCCGCAAGGTCGGCGTCGATTTTGCCCTCGTCCCGCATTGCCAAATATTTGCCGCAGTTGTAGCGGACTTCCTCCACGGTGGCTCCCTCGTATGAGGAGGAAGGATAGCCGTAATATACCCAAAGGAAGGTACATATCTTCATTTTGTCGCCGGGGGCCGCAAGGGTGCGCTCGCTTTCGGCGTCGATCACCGCGATCTCGCCGGGGCCAAGCTCCCTCACCTGGGTATAGCCAAGGTTGAGATAGGCGAAGCTTTCGAAGCTGACGCAGTAGCCGTCCTCCTTTTTGCCGATGGAAATGGGCGTCCGGCCCAGCCTGTCGCGGGCCGCGTAAATCCCCTTCGAGGTCAGCGCGAGTATGCTCATGCTTCCGTCGATTATCTCCTGAGCGTACTTTATTCCGTCAATAAAGTTTTCCTTTTGATTTATTATGGCGGCTACCAGCTCGGTCTGGTTTATCTCGCCGTTCTGCATTTCAAAGAAATGAGCGTTTTTGTCTATTATTTCGCGGGTTATTTCCTCCGAATTGTTGATTTTGCCCACCGTGGTCACGGCAAAGGTGCCGTGATGGGAGCGGACGAGTATTGGCTGGGCCTCAAAGTCGGAAATACAGCCTATGCCGAGAGTGCCGCGCATATTACGGGACTCTTCCTCGAATTTAGTGCGGAAGGGGGCGTTCTCAATGTTGTGGATGGCCTTGTCGAAGCCGTCCTCGGTGCTGTAAACAGCCATGCCCGCCCTTCTGGTGCCGAGATGGGAGTGGTAATCAATGCCGTAGAATAAGTCAAACACACAGTCGTTTTTAGACGCCGCGCCGAAGAAGCCGCCCATAATCATTACCCCTTTGCAAAATTCAATTACCCTGTGACGGTCGTCACAGGGTAATTATACCATAACATATAATAATTTTCAATAGCAAATTTTACATATTTTTGCTGTGATAGGGGCGGGTTTTTATTATCAGTCCGCAAACATGGGGGTGGACAGGTAGCGTTCGCCGGTGTCGGGCAGTATGACTACGATGTTTTTACCCTTGTTTTCGGGACGCTTGGCGAGCTGGGTCGCGGCCCAGACTGCCGCGCCGGAGGAAATACCCACCAGAACGCCCTCCGCCCGGCCGATGGCCTTGCCCACGGCGAAAGCGTCGTCATTCTCCACCCTGATTATCTCGTCGTATATTTCGGTGTTCAACGTGTCGGGAACAAAGCCCGCGCCTATGCCCTGAATTTTGTGGGAACCGCTCCGACCCTCGGAGAGGACGGGAGACGACGCCGGTTCCACGGCAACTACCTTTATGTCGGGATTCTTGGACTTCAAAAACTCACCCACACCGGAGAGAGTGCCGCCGGTACCCACGCCGGCCACGAAAATATCCACCTGACCGTCGGTGTCCTCCCAGATCTCCGGGCCCGTGGTGGCCTTGTGGCAGGCCGGATTGGCGGGGTTGGAGAACTGGCTGGGAATAAAGCTGTTGGGGATCTCCGCCGCCAACTCCTCCGCCTTGGCGATGGCTCCCTTCATGCCCTTGGAGCCGTCGGTGAGCACCAGCTCGGCTCCGTAGGCTTTCATAAGGTTGCGCCGCTCGACGCTCATGGTCTCGGGCATGGTGATGATTATACGGTAGCCCCTGGCGGTGGCTACGGAGGACAGGCCGATACCGGTGTTGCCGGAGGTGGGCTCGATTATCACCGAGCCGGGCTTCAGCTTGCCGCTTGCCTCGGCATCGTCCACCATGGCCTTGGCGATGCGGTCCTTTACGCTGCCGGCGGGGTTGAAGTACTCCAGCTTCGCTATTATCTTCGCTTCGAGGCCGTTGGCCTTCTCATAGTTTACCAGCTCCAAAAGGGGAGTTTTGCCGATAAGGTCGGTTATTTTTTGATATATCTTGGACATAGGAATTCCTTCTTTCAATATAATTTAATTTCCTTTTACGGCCGCAAAGGCGTCATCCAGCGCCGCTATGAGGTCGTCGACGTTTTCGGTGCCTATGGAAAGTCGTATGGTGTTGGGCTTTATGCCCTGCTCCGCCAGCTCCCGCTCGCTGCACTGGGAGTGGGTGGTGGTGGCCGGGTGTATCACAAGGGACTTGGAGTCCGCCACGTTTGCCAGCAGCGAGAATATCTCCAGATTGTCGATGAACTTGTGAGCCTCGGCCTGACCGCCCTTTATCTCAAAGGTGAAGATGCTGCCGCCGCCGTTGGGGAAGTATTTCTCATACAGCTTGTGGCTGGGTTCGGTGGGCAGGGAGGGATGGTGTACGGCCTCCACCTGGGGATGGCTGTTCAGGTATTCCACTATCTTCAAAGCGTTGGACACGTGCCGCTCCACGCGGAGGGACAGAGTTTCCAGCCCCTGAAGGAAGATGAAAGCGTGGAAGGGGGAAAGGGTGGCTCCGGTGTCGCGGAGAAGAATGGCTCTTATGTAGGTAACGAAGGCCACCGGCCCCACCGCCGCCGTAAAGCTCACACCGTGATATGAGGGGTTCGGCTCCACAAACTGCGGGAACTTGCCGCTTGCCGCCCAGTCGAAGGTTCCGCCGTCCACAATAACGCCGCCGATGGCCGTGCCGTGGCCGCCGATGAACTTGGTTGCGCTGTGAACGACAATGTCCGCCCCATACTCGATGGGCCGAACCATATAGGGAGTGGCGAAGGTGGAGTCGACAACCAGCGGTATGCCGTGGCTGTGGGCGATCTTAGCCACTTCCTCGATGTCGATGATATTTGAGTTGGGGTTGCCGAGAGTTTCGATAAACACGGCCCTGGTCTTATCGGTTATCGCCGCCTCGAAGGCTCCCTCCTCGTCGGGATCCACAAAGGTGGTGGAGATGCCGAAATTGGGCAGGGTATGCTTAAGAAAGTTGTATGTGCCGCCGTAAATGGTTTTGGAGGCCACGATATGGCCGCCGTTCTGGGCCAGAGCCTGAAAGGTGTATGTAAGGGCGGCGGCGCCGGAGGCCACCCCCAAGGCGCCGGCTCCGCCTTCAAGAGCGGCCATGCGCTGTTCAAAAATGTCCTGCGTCGGATTTGTCAGACGACCGTAGATGTTGCCCGCGTCGCGGAGACCGAAGCGGTCGGCCGCGTGTTGGGAGTTGTGGAAAACATAGCTGGTCGTGGCGTAAATGGGCACCGCCCGGGAGTCCGTTACCGGATCGGCGTTTTCCTGCCCCACGTGGAGCTGTTTTGTCTCAAATTTCCATTCTCTCTTAGCCATATTGCATTACCTCTTTTCAAACTTTGTTATCCTATCGGATTACTGTGATTTATAGTATAACACAAAAAAATCATTTGTCAAGAGGTTTTTGTAAGATTTTTCAAACTTTTTCACAGACTCTTTCTCAGACGCTCGATGGCGCTCTTTTCGATGCGGCTGACCTGGGCCTGACTGATGCCGATTTCTCCGGCCACTTCGGTCTGAGTTCTGCCCTTGAAGAACCGCAGGTCGATAATGTCGCGTTCCTTTCGGGGCAGCTTTTCCAGCGCCTCCCGCAGGGATATTTGTTCTATCCACACCTCGTCCAGATTTTTGTCGTCGCTGACCTGATCCATAACAAAGACCGTGTCGCCGCCGTCGTGGTACACCGGCTCGAACAGGGAGATGGGCTCCTGAACGGCGTCCAGGGCCATGACCACGTCGGCCTTTGGCAGGTCAAGCTCCTTGGCGATCTCCTCTATTCCCGGCTCGCGCTGGGTCAGGTTGATGATCTTCTCCTTTACGCACAGGGCCTTGTAGGCGATGTCGCGGAGGGAGCGGCTGACCCGGACGGAGTTGTTGTCCCGCAGATAGCGGCGTATTTCGCCGATTATCATGGGCACCGCGTAGGTGGAAAACTGGACGTTCTGGCTCAAATCAAAGTTGTCTATTGCCTTTATCAGCCCTACACAGCCCACCTGGAAGAGATCGTCCACATACTCGCCGCGGTTGTTGAAGCGGCCTATTATGCTCAGCACAAGCCGCAGATTGCCGTTGATAAATCTGTCCCGCGCGGCCATGTCTCCGGCCTTTATTTTTGGAAACAGCTCCCGCTTTTCCTCCGCCGTCAGAGTGGGCAGCCGGGAGGTGTTCACCCCGCATATTTCGACCTTGCTCGTCATCAAAGCTATTACCCCCTTGTGTAACATTATTATGCACACAGGAGATGGGAAATATACTCTGTGAGTTCGGCCCCGTCGTAACAGACGGAGCGCCCGTGTCAATAAGGCACGGGCGCTCTAAATTTGCTTTCGACCTAAGTAAAAATCACTCCTGGGGATGGCCGTAAAGGTTCAGCTTGAACAGACGGCTCTCGTCCTCGGGATCCTTGCACTCGATAGTGGCCTTGCTGAGTTTTCCGCCCTCGACTATCTTCATGATGCCGATTACACGGCAAAACGCGGATTGAAGGTTGATGGAATCACCCTCCGGAGTCGTCATTATGACCTCGCCCTTACAGTTGTTGAGCTCCTTGACAAAAGCCGCCACGTCAAGGTCGTGGATCTCAAATTTTGCCATTGTGAAAACCTCCTTACAGTATATTCTCGGCGGACAAATATGTCCCCCGTATTTTTATCTTACAACAAAATTCCGAAAATGTCAAGAGCTGTTACAGTATTGTCAGAAAAATTTTACTTTTGGAATTTGGAACACCGCCGACGGATGGCATTAAACTCTGACGAAAACATAGTCCCCGGCCCGTTCCGCTCCCTCGGTGCAAGGGAAGGGGGCCGGGTCGCCGGGCTCGTATCTCGCGGCGATGGCGTAGCGTTCGCCGTCCCTGGCAAAAAGGTAGTATCCGTACTTTTTAAAGGATGCGAAAAAAGCGTTGTTGCTCAGGGCAAAGCGCACCCGCTCGTCTCCGGCGGGAAAGTCCCTGCCGGTTATCCTCTCCCAGTTCAGCGGGGGGAGGGGAGCATAAGGATTGTCGGCGGTTTGTTCCGGCTCGGCCCGTTCCTTCGCTCCCTCGGGAGCGGGTTCCCACTCGCCGTAAAACATCTGCCGTCCCGATTGGGTTATAAGTATTGCCCGGTAGCCGGCGGTGTCCAGCTCTTTTATCAGCTTTCCGCCGGTTATGTTGCCTATGGGCAGATTGCTGCCGCCGATGAGCCAGACCTTCAGCGCTCCCATGACGCCGCTGACTCTGACCTCCACGCTGTTTTCGCCGATCATGGCGTAGCCCCTGCCCAAATCCGCCAAAGGCCGAAGCTCTATTCTTTTTGGCATGAATACACATCTCCTTCCATATATTATTAGTACGTCGTCCTGGAAAATAAAATGATAAAAATATAAAACATGAAATACAGGGAGCAAAAACAAGCAAAACGGAGAAAACGGGAGATATATCGGCAATAAATTAAAAAAACGGGAGTTGCCATATGCTTCCGCAGGAAGTAATATATTGTTAGCACTCGATGAGAGTGAGTGCTAACACACAGGAGTAAATAAATTTTAGGAGGTAATAGATATGAACATCAAGCCTTTGGCCGACAGAGTCGTTATCAAGATGGTGGAGAGCGAAGAGACCACCAAGAGCGGCATCGTGCTCCCCGGCACAGCAAAGGAAAAGCCTCAGTACGCCGAGGTAGTGGCCGTAGGGCCCGGCGGCGTGGTTGACGGCAAGGAAATCAAAATGGAAGTGGCCGTCGGCGACAAGGTCATTGTCAGCAAGTACAGCGGCACCGAGGTAAAGCTGGACGGACAGGAGTACACCATCCTGCGTCAGAGCGACATTCTCGCTAAAATCGACTGAATAGGAGGAGTTTATTATGGCTAAGCAGATAAAATTCGGTGAAGAGGCCCGCAAGGCTCTGGAGAGCGGCGTTAATCAGCTCGCCAACACCGTTAAGGTAACTTTGGGCCCCAAGGGCCGCAACGTGGTGCTGGACAAGAAGTTCGGCTCGCCCCTCATCACCAACGACGGCGTCACCATCGCCAAGGAGATCGAGCTCGAGGATCCCTTTGAGAACATGGGCGCCCAGCTTGTAAAGGAAGTTGCCACCAAGACCAACGACGTGGCTGGCGACGGTACCACCACCGCCACCCTTCTGGCTCAGGCTCTGGTAAGAGAGGGTCTGCGCAACATAGCCGCCGGCGCAAATCCCATGGTTCTGCGCAAGGGCATCAGCAAGGCCGTTGACGCCGCCGTTGAGAGCATCATGGCCGCCGCCAAGGCCGTGGACGGCAGGGACGATATCGCCCGCGTGGCCTCCGTTTCCGCCAGCGACGAGAAGATAGGCGAGCTTGTGGCCGACGCCATGGAAAAGGTCAGCAAGGACGGCGTTATCACCGTTGAAGAGGGCAAGACCGCCGAGACCTACAGCGAGGTCGTCGAGGGTATGCAGTTCGACCGCGGCTACCTTTCTCCCTACATGGTAACCGACACTGAGAAGATGGAGGCCGATCTTGACGATCCCTATATTCTCATCACCGACAAGAAAATAAGCAATATTCAGGACATACTTCCCCTTCTTGAACAGATCGTTCAGATGGGCAAGAAGCTCCTTATCATAGCCGAGGACATCGAGGGCGAGGCTTTGACTACCCTCATCGTCAACAAGCTTCGCGGCACCTTTACCTGTGTGGCCGTCAAGGCTCCCGGCTTCGGCGACCGCCGCAAGGCCATGCTTCAGGACATCGCCATCCTCACCGGCGGTCAGGTCATCAGCGACGAGCTGGGCCTTGACATAAAGGAAACCACCGTTGACCAGTTGGGCCGCTGCCGTCAGGCCAAGATCCAGAAGGAGAACACCATCATCGTTGACGGTATGGGCGACAGCAAGCTCATTGCCGACCGCGTAGGCCAGATAAGGAACGAGATAGAGAACACCACCAGCGACTTTGACCGTGAAAAGCTTCAGGAGCGTCTTGCCAAGCTGGCCGGCGGCGTAGCCGTCATCAAGGTCGGCGCCGCCACCGAGGTTGAAATGAAGGAAATGAAGCTCCGCATCGAGGACGCTCTTGCCGCTACCCGCGCGGCTGTCGAAGAAGGCATCGTCGCCGGCGGCGGCACCTGCTACATTGCCGCCACCAAGGCTGTCGAGTCACTTGTCGGCACTCTTTCCGGCGACGAAAAGACCGGCGCCGAGATAGTGCTTCGGGCCATTGAGGAGCCTGTTAAGCAGATCTGCGCCAACGCCGGCGTCGAGGGTGCGGTAGTAGTGGAGAAGATAAAGAACGGCGCCGCCGGTATGGGCTACAACGCCCTGACCGGGGAGTTCGTGGATATGATAAAGGCCGGTATCGTAGACCCCGCCAAGGTCACCCGCAGCGCTCTTCAGAACGCCGCCAGCGCCGCCAGCATGATACTCACCACCGAGAGCGTAGTGGCCGATTTGCCCAATAAGGAGGCCGACGCCGCGGCCGCGCAGGCTGCCGCCATGGGCGGCGGAATGTATTAATTCCGACTGTAAAAAAAGTCCCATAAAAAACGACTGCAATCTCAAAAAAGTAGAGATTGCAGTCGTTTTTGTGATATATAGTAAACCTTTACCGTTCGGGAAAAACCTACTCTCTCACCTGACCCTGACCGAGAATGACATATTTATTTGTGGTAAGGCCCTCAAGCCCCACCGGCCCCCGGGCGTGAAGCTTTTGGGTGGAAATGCCGATCTCCGCACCGAACCCGAACTCGCCCCCGTCGGTGAACCGGGTGGAGGCGTTGACGTATACCGCCGCCGAGTCGATTTCGTTCTGGAAGCGGAGGGCGTTGTTGTAGTCGTTGGTGACAATGCACTCGCTGTGGCCGGTGGAGTGTTCGTTTATGAACTCAATGGCCTCGTCGATGCCGCTTACCACCTTCACCGAAAGGATATAATCGAGGAATTCCGTGTAATAGTCCTCCTCCGTGGCCGGAACGGCGTCCGGCAGAATGGCGAGGGTCTTTTCGTCGCCCCGTATCTCCACGCCTTTTTTGTCAAGCAGGGTCTTTGCCATGGGCAGGAACTCCCCGGCCACGCTTTCGGCGACAAGGAGGCTTTCGGCGGCGTTGCACACCGAGGGGCGGCTGCATTTGGCGTTGTAGATTATCTCCGCCCCCATTTTCAGGTCGGCGGCACCGTCGATATAAACGTGACAGTTGCCGGTGCCCGTCTCGATAACGGGGATGGTGGCGGTTTCGACGACGGTGCGTATCAGGCCCGCGCCGCCCCTGGGAATGAGCACGTCGATGTATTTGTCCATCTTCATCATGGCGGCGGCGGTGTCCCGACCGGTGTCGCTGACGAAGCAGACGCAGTCCTCCGGCAGGCCGCTTTCTCCCGCAGCCCGCCGCATAACGTCCGCAATAGCCTGATTTGAGCGGACGGCCTCGCTGCCGCCCCGCAGGACGCAGACGTTGCCGGATTTGACACACAGAGCGGCGGCGTCGGCGGTGACGTTGGGCCGGGCCTCGTAAATTATGCCCACCACTCCCAGCGGCACCCGTTTTTTGCCGATGAGCAGACCGTTCGGGCGGGTAACGACGCTGTCGAAGCCCCCTACCGGGTCGGGCAAAGCCGCCACCTGACGGAGGCCGTCGGCCATGGAGCTTATCCTCTTGCCGTCCAGAATGAGCCTGTCGATGAGGTTTTCCCTCGTCCCCTTTTCCCGGGCGGCGGCCACGTCGGCGGCGTTGGCGGCCAGAATTTCGGCGGAATTTTCCTCAACGGCGTCGGCCATGGCCAGCAGCGCCCTGTTTTTTTGTTCGGTTCCGGCGGTCATAAGCGTCCGTGACGCGGCCTTTGCGGCCCTGCACAGTTCGTTAAGGTCAAACATTGTCTTTCCTCCCCACAAAAAAGGTTCCCACTTCTTTTCCCTCCATGACTTTATACAGGTTTTCGGGTTGGGCGCCGTTGGTTATCACCATATCGATTCCTTTTTCCATGGCGATGCGGGCGGCCTCCAGCTTGGTCTGCATACCGCCGGTGCCCCGGCTGCTGCCTGCGCCGCCTGCCACGGCGACGATGTCGTTGGTTATCTCGTCCACCCGGCGAATGAGGGCGGCGTTTTTATCCGTGCGGGGGTTGCCGGTGTAAAGCCCCTCGATGTCGCTGAGCAGCACCAGCAGATCCGCCCCGCAGAGAGCCGCCACCACGGCGCTGAGTGTGTCGTTGTCGCCGAAGCCGTGAACGTTCTGTATCTCGTTTATGGACACCGAGTCGTTCTCATTGACGATCGGTATGGCTTTCAGCTCCATAAGGGCGCGGAAGGTGCTGACAAGATTTTCCTCCCGTTCGCCGCCGTCCACGTCCTCGCGGGTCAAAAGTATCTGGGCCACGATTTTGTTGTACTCGGCGAACATCTTGTCGTAAAGGTGCATCAGGCGGCACTGACCCACGGCGGCGGAGGCCTGCTTGAGCCACAGCTCCGCCGGACGGTAGGGCATCTTAAGTCTGGACACGCCCACGGCTATGGCTCCCGAGGAAACCAGCACCACCTCGGCTCCGCTGTTCTTAATGTCGCTTAAGACGGCCACCAGCCGCTCCATGCTCCGCAGGTTCAGCTCGCCGTTGGGATATGTCAGGGTCGAGGTTCCCACCTTGACAACAATTCGTTTGTAGTTCACGCTATCATCTCCAAATATGCGCGCAAGCCGTCCCTCCTTTTTGGAAAGGGCGGCTTGTCTGATGTTTTTATCCTTATTTACATTGTGAGCCTTTGAGTGTCAAGGGCTATCATCATTTCCTCATCTGTGGGGATAACGAGGGTGCGCACCTTGGCGCCGGGAGCGGAAATGTCCCGCTCGTCGCCGCGGCTCTGCTCGTTGAGCACGGGGTCGATTGCTACGCCCATATATCCGAGAGTGGAGGTCACTGCCGCGCGGCAGGGAGCGTTGTTCTCGCCCACACCGGCGGTGAAAACAATGGCGTCAACTCCGTCCATAACGGCGGCGTAGCTGCCCACGAACTTCTTGACGGTATAGAAGAACATATCCAGGGCGGCGCGGGCACGCTCGTTGCCCTCGGCGGAGGCCGCCAGCAGATCGCGGAAGTCGCTGGAAATACCGCTGATACCCAGAACGCCGCTCTTCTTATTCATGACGTTGTCCATGGCCTTGGGGTCAAGGCCCTCCTTCTCCATCACAAAGGTGACGATGGCGGGGTCGATGTCGCCGCAGCGGGTGCCCATGATAACTCCAGCAAGAGGAGTGAGACCCATGGAGGTATCAACTACCTTGCCGTGGTCGATGGCGGCCACGCTGGAGCCGTTGCCCAGATGGCAGGTGATTATCTTGAGCTCCTCGAGGGGCTTGCCCAGCATATCGGCGGCGCGCTGGGCCACATACTTGTGGCTCGTGCCGTGGAAGCCGTAGCGGCGCACCTTGTACTTCTGATAATATTCATAGGGAAGGCCGTAAAGATAGGCCTTGGAGGGCATGGTCTGGTGGAATGCGGTGTCGAACACGGCCACCTGGGGCACGCCGGGCATTACCTTTTCACAGGCCTCGATGCCGATGAGGTTGGCGGGATTGTGCAGGGGAGCAAGGTCGATGCACTCCTTTATGCCCTCCTTAACCTTTTCGTCGATAACCACGCTCTCGCTGAAGCTCTCGCCGCCGTGAACCACTCTGTGGCCTACGGCGCCGATTTCGTCCATGGAGGCGATAACTCCGTGGTCGGGGCTGACGAGGGCGTCGATAACGAGGGTGATGGCGTCGGCGTGGGTGGGCATGGGACTTTCAATGATAACGGCGTCCTTACCGGCGGGGGTGTGCTTAAGGCGGCTGCCGTCGATGCCTATTCTTTCGCAGAGGCCCTTCGCCATTACCGTCTTTTTGTCCATATCTATGAGCTGATACTTGAGGGAAGAGCTGCCCGCGTTGATAACTAATATTTTCATGTCGGTGATCCTCTCTTATTTGTTTGCCTGTGCCTGAACGCAGGTGATGGCTATAACGCCCACAATGTCCTCGGCCTTGCAGCCGCGTGACAGGTCGTTGACGGGCTTGGCGATGCCCTGGGTCACGGGGCCGTAGGCTTCGGCCTTGGCAAGGCGCTCAACCAGCTTGTAGCAGATGTTGCCGGCGTTTATGTCGGGGAAGATAAGGACGTTGGCCTTACCGGCGACGGGGCTGCCGGGAGCCTTGGAAGCGCCCACGCTGGAAACTATGGCGGCGTCGGCCTGAAGCTCGCCGTCAAGCATGAGGTCGGGAGCCTTTTCCTTGGCGAGCTGGGTGGCCTGCCTTACCTTGTCCACCATTTCGCTCTTGGCGCTGCCGTAGGTGGAGTAGCACAGCATGGCGACCCGGGGATCCTTGCCCACGAGGGTGTTGAAGCTCTTGGCGGAGGAAATGGCTATCTCGCTGAGCTGGTCGGCGTCGGGATTCTCGTTCAGACCGCAGTCGGAGAACAGGAACACGCCGTCCTCGCCGTACTCACAGTTGGGCACGCACTCGATGAAGAAGCTGGAAACCAGCTTTGTGCCGGGAGCGGTGCGGACGATTTGGAGGGCGGAGCGGAGCACGTCGGCGGAGGAGTGGCAGGCTCCGGCGACCATGCCGTCGGCATAGTCCTGCTTCACCATCATGCAGCCGAAGTACAGAGTGTTCTTCATTGTCTCGACCGCCTTTTCGGGTGTCATGCCCTTGGCCTTGCGCATCTCATAAAATTTGTTCGCAAAATCGTCAAATCTTTCGTCTTTTTCCGGATTGATGAGCGTGGCCTCAGAAATATTTAAATTTTCTTCATTTGCCATCTTGCAAATTTCATCAATATCGCCTAAAATAATAATGTGGGCGATACCCTGGGCGAGAGCGGACGCCGCCGCCCGAATAGTGCGAATGTCGTTGCCCTCGGCGAGGACTATGGTTTTCTTATCGGCTTTGGCACGCGCGATAACTGTTTCAAGGAAATTCATATAAATACGCCTCCAATTAATATATTTTACTGTGCTTCCATTATATAACAGTTTGAAAAATATTTCAATACCATTTTAAGATTTTTTTGACAGAGGAGTGAACGTTTTATGACAATCAGGGCGACAATCGCGGAATTCAACCCCTTCCACAACGGACACAAGCACCTCGTTGACAAAATGAGGGAGAACGGCGGGGCGGCGGTAGCCATCATGAGCGGCAACTACGTGCAGAGGGGCGGCTGCTCGGTGTATGACAAGTTCACAAGGGCGAGGGTGGCGGTGCAGTGCGGAGTGGATCTGGTGCTGGAGCTGCCCCTCATATACTCCCTGTCCTCGGCGGAATACTTCGCCCGGGGCGGGGTGGACATTCTGACGGCCTTCGGGGTGATTGACGAGCTGTGGTTCGGCTCCGAGGCGGAAAGGCTGGAGGGTCTTGACAAGATCGCCGCCCTCCTCATCGAGGAGCCGCCGGAGTTCAAGGCCGCTCTGGCCGACAGCCTCCGTCAGGGGCGGGGCTTCGCCCCGGCGAGAAAGGCCGCCGTTCAGGCCGTGCTCGGCGATGCGGCGAATTTGCTGGACGAGCCCAACAACATTCTGGGCATCGAGTATCTGAAAGCCATAAAGCGCTCCGGCAGTCCCATTGTGCCGGTGACCGTGCCAAGGGCACAGGTGGGCCACGACAGCGACGAGCGGGGCGAGAGCGTTGCCAGCGCCAAATCTCTGCGGGAGAGCATGAAAACCGGCGAGAGCATAGAGAGCTACGTCCCGTACCCCACCGTCTTTGAGCCGGTGTTCAGCAGCCGGTTCGACCAGCTCATATCCTACCGGCTTAAGCTGGCCGAGGCCGAGGATCTGATGCGCCTGCCCGACTGCAACGAGGAAATAGCCAACCGACTGCTCCGAGCTTCGGGAGAAAACACCCTCGAGAGCATAATCGCCTCCGCCCACACAAGGGCCTACGCCGACAGTCGGCTGCGGCGTATTCTCTTTAACCTTGTGCTGGACAACCATAACCGGGGCTATGTTCCCCCCACCTATATCCGCGCGCTGGCTTTCAGCAAGCGGGGAGCGGAGATACTGCGCATGGCCGACGGAAAGGCGACCCTTCCGGTGGCGTCCCGGGGCGGCGCCCTGAAGGACGACGAGATATTCCGGCAGGAGTGCAGGGGCACGGACGTGTACAATCTGGTCATAGGCCGTCTCGGCGGCGAGGAGTTTATGCACATTCCCGGCACTCTCGGTTAAAAATTTTTAAAAAATTTAAAAAAAATGGGAACTTTTTTCGAGTTTCATTCGTCTAAACTGTAGAAGCCCCCAAGAAAGGGGAATATATAGGAGGAATGTACCATGAAAAAAATCGTCTCATTACTGCTCTGCGGAGTTCTCGCGCTGGGGCTGTGCTCCGCCGCCATGGCGGACGGGCAGCAGCTCGAGTATGTCTACGGCGAAAACTGTTATGTGGCCTACGACCCCTCCGGGGGAAGCACGGCGGACGTATTGGTAAACGGTTATTACGAGCACAACCCGGAGGGTCTGAGGTACAGGGTCGGCGACGGTGAGGAGGGCGTCATAAGCTACAGCATCTTCCCCGGCGAATGGGTGTCCTTCCCAAAGATAAGCGAGCTGGGGGAAGATGAGCGGCCGTATATCACCCCCCACGGGAACAGCCAGCCGCCCACGAACATTCTCTATATTCGCTGCTATATCGACGGCGTGCCCCACGACGCCAGCGTCGGCTTTTACGAAATGGGCGGCGACCGGCACAGCTTTGTCATAAGCTGCGACCGTGTGCCGGAAAAGGCGTCCGTCGCCGTGCCCTCCTTCTCCGTCACCCTCAACGGACAGGCCGTGGATCCGGCGGCGTGGGAATATCCCATACTTTGTTATAAGGACGTTGTGTACCTTCCCATGTGTCCGGAATACAACGGTTTTCTCGGCCTGAAAAGCGACTGTAACAGCTATTTCAACAGGCTTACCGCCGCCGTCACCAACGGAGAGATAACTTCTCAAACGCTTGAAATTATTCCCGCCGTCAGTGAAAACGGCGGGGCACTCACGGCGGAGATAAAGGACTACAACGTCTATCTCAGCAGTCAAAGCCCCGTGAAAAATACCGGGCTGGACTATCCCCTCCTGACCTTTCGGGACATGACCTATCTGCCCCTGACCTGGGAGGTGTGCCAAACGCTTGACTGGGAGCTGAGCTTTGACGGCGTCGGCCTTGTACTTGACACTACCGACGCCTTCCGTCCCAGCTGGAGCAGTCCTCAGAGCCACGGTATGAACGCGGCCAACTACTCTGTTGAAACATACGTGCTGGGCGACGACTGCTACGCGGGCTATTACATTATGGGTATGTCCACCGACGGCAGCGAGAAAAAGCTCATCTGGCGGAGGAAGGGCCAGCCGGAAAAGCGTTTCGGCGCGGAGTGCCTGGCGGCGCTGGGGAGCAATGTGCGCCTGGGATATGTGAACGACGAGTACGGCGAAAAGGAATATTATATCCGGCCGTGGTTGAACGGCAGCGTGCTGAACACCACAGTGGTGGGGTATAATTCCGAGACCCGTGAACGGAAATCGTACAAGGTACAGATAGACATGGAAAACGAAAAACTCCTCTGGTACGAGCCATTAAATGAGGAATGAGGAGTTAGGAATGAGGAATAAAGAGGGCATAAGTATATATGACAAATAACCGGTAGGGCGCGACGACCCGGCGCGCCGATGTACAAATTTACGGTAAATATGATAATAAAGGCCTTTGTAAATGAGGAATTAGGAATAGGGTACCTTAATATTAATCCCAAATAAAAGCGTCTAATAAAGCCTTCCCCTTTGAGGGAACAGAAATCGTCTGACGACGGCGCGCCGCCCACCTATAAATTTATTCGAAAACGCTTGACAAAGTAAAAATAATCGTGTATAATAAAAATAGATAGAGGCAAGCCCGTAAAACGGTTAGCCGAGTTTTACAGATACTTTTTAAAAAATAACTGCCAAACCTTGGCTACAGGGGCAGTTATTTTTTTATGATGGTGAAAATCAAAAGTATCATTACCAAAAATAAAATAATGAACTCCTGCTCCGACATCACAAACCACCTCCTTTCATTATGTAATGAAGGTGTTGGTGGCTAACCGTCCCACTACTTGCGCTCTATCCAAAGAACATTATAGCACATAATCCGACAAAATGCAAGAAATTTTTTGTGAGAGAAAAATAACGCCGCCTTACGGCGGCTACACCTCATCAGTCGGCTTCGCCGACAGCTTCCCCTCGAGGGGAAGCCTTTTTTCTTATCATTGTTACCATAAACGCATACAGCTACATCAATCCTACTAACATTTACGGTACGTTCAAAAAAACAATGTAGCTGCACTATTTATTCCTCATTTCTCATTCCTAATTTTATTCCTCCCCCAGCATCTGCATCAGCTCGGCCTCGTCGATTACGGCTATGCCAAGGGCGTTGGCCTTATCCAGCTTGCTGCCGGCCTCCTCGCCGGCCACCACGAAGCTTGTCTTTTTGCTGACCGAACCGGAGACCTTGCCTCCGGCTTTTTCAATGAGAGCGGCGGCGTCGGAGCGCTTGAGATTGGGCAGGGTGCCGGTGAGGACGAAGGTCAGGCCGGTGAGAGCGCCATCTTCGGGGGCGTCCTCAAGACAGTCGAAGTTGACTCCGGCCCGGCGAAGCCCCTCCACGATGTCCATGTTCTGGTCCTGGGCGAAATAGTTTTTCACGCTGGCGGCGGTGATCCCGCCCATGTCCTCCACGGCGGCTATTTCCTCCTCGGAGGCGTTTATGAGGTTGTCAAGGGTGCGGAATTTCATGGCGAGCTGGCGGCCTCCGCGGCTGCCCACGTGGCGAATGCCCAGGGCAAAGAGCAGGCTGGAGAGATCGCGCTCCTTGGAGCGTTCTATGGCGGCGATGAGGTTTGCCGCGCTTTTTTTGCCCATTTTATCCAGGTTTTCCACCTCTTCGGCTTTAAGAGAGTATAAATCGGCGGAGCTGCTGATGAGCTCCCTGTCGAGGAGCTGATTTACCAGCGACGGCCCCAGACCCTCGATGTCCATGGCGTCCCGACCGGCAAAGTGAATGATTATACGGGCCAGCTGGGCCGGGCACTCGCCGCCGGTGCAGCGGACGGCGGCCTCTCCCTCCTCGCGGACGGCGGCGGCCCCGCAGACCGGACAGCGGTCGGGCATTTCAAAGACCCTTTCGGTGCCGTCCCGCTTTTCCCTGACCACGTCCAGCACCTCGGGAATGATGTCGCCGGCCTTTTGCACAACCACGGTGTCGCCTATCATTATGTCCTTTTCACGGATAAAATCTATGTTGTGCAATGTGGCGCGGGAAACGGTGGTTCCCGCCAGACGCACGGGCTCCAGCACGGCGTTGGGGGTCAGAACTCCCGTCCGCCCCACCTGAACGGCTATATCGATGAGCTTCGTTTCCTTTCTTTCGGCGGGGAATTTATAGGCCGCCGCCCACCGGGGACATTTGGCGGTGGAGCCAAGAGCCTCACGCTGGGCCAGTGAGTTGACCTTTATCACCGCCCCGTCGATGTCGAAGTCCAGCTCGCCCCGCTCATCGCCGATGCGCAGCACCTCGTCAAAAGCCTCCTCAATGGTGGGAAATACCCGCCTTATGGGTATGGTTTTGAAGCCCAGCTCCGCCAGTAGGGCGATGCCCTCGCTGTGAGTGGCGACCTCCGCGCCCTCCATTTGCTGGATATTGAACACAAAGATGTCCAGCCCGCGTTCGGCGGCGATGCGGCTGTCGAGCTGGCGCAGACTGCCGGCGGCGGCGTTCCGTGGATTTTTAAAGGGCTTCTGCTCCCTCTCCTCCTGAAGGCGGTTCAGCCGCTCAAAGCTCCAGTGCGGCATGAACACCTCGCCCCGCACCTCAAGATAGGGCAGGGGACGGGTCAGCTTGAGGGGAATGGAGCGGACGGTCTTAAGATTTTCGGTGACGTCCTCGCCCACATTGCCGTCGCCACGGGTGCTGCCACGGAAAAATACGCCGTCCCTGTATTCCAGAGACACGCTGAGACCATCGATTTTCAGCTCGGTCACATACTCCGGATCGCCCACGGCGGCGGCCACCCTCCGGCCGAAGTCCATGACCTCCTCACGGCTGAAAACATCGTTGAGGCTCTGCATCTGCACCTGATGGACGACCTCCTCGAAGCCCTCCAGAATGGCTCCGCCTATGCGCTGGGTAGGGGAGTCCGGAGTGATAAGCTCCGGATGCTCGGCCTCCATTTTTTTCAGCTCCGTCATCAGGGCGTCATATTCGAAATCGCTTATTTCCGGCTCGTCCTCGGTATAGTATTTGCGGCTGTGGTAGTTGATTATATCTCTCAGTTCGTTAATATCCATAAAAAACACCTCATACATATTATACCCGACCCCGAACGGATTTGCAAGCATATTTTTACAATGGCCGCAATAGAATTTAGTATGAATTTATATTACGGGGAGAAGATGGACATGGATAAGGACTTTCTCAAAAATATTATGGCGCGTTTCAGGGATCTTCAGTACGGCACATGGACCCTTGACGAGCGGCTCGGCTCCATGCGCACCGAGATAAGCAACCTTCAGGCATCTATTTTGGGTGCGCGGGACGAAAAATCGGTGTCGGAATACGCCAAACGGCTGAAGTCGGCGGAGGAGGAGTACCGGCGGCTGCTGAAGCTGGCGAGGAAAAAAGTTTCATAAAAGAGCTGGCGCTCTCGCTGGGGAAACCCGAACGGTTTCCCCAGCGGTCACCCCTTCCGCATCGGGCGCTTACGCTTACGGAAATTTGTATGCGGACAAATTTCCTACCCCGATTAAGGTATCAAATCCCGGGTACACGCCCCGGGATTTGATGTTTTTTATCGAAAAGGAGCTCCATTTCGAGTTTTTTCTCATAAATCATGGGGCTGTCAATAAAAATTGCGGGCCGTAAACGGCCCGCAATTTTTTACGTCTAAAACTTTCCTTCCATGGGATGGACGCCGCCGAACATAAGCTGCACCCGCCGCAGAAGGCGGTAATTCGTTTCCCCGCCGTAGACGTATATGCTCCGTGGGGCGATGTCCACCATGGCGCTCAAAACAAGGTCGCTGTGGGAATATCGGCGGCGATCCTCCGCCGGCAGATAGGCGGAATATTTATCAGTTATCTCCCGGTGCGCCCCGTCGTACAGAGACACCTCGTCCCCGTCTATCACCAGATGGACGGCGATGAGCTTGCTGCCCAGGCTGCGCATACGCTTTTCGATATATTCCCCGGCTATAAGGCAGCAGAGGTCGCCGTGGCGCTCCTCGGCGATCAGCTCCGCCGCCGCCGAACACACCGTCCTCAACTCACGGCGGTAGCCGTCGCAGAGGAAATTCCACGCTCCAAGAGGGATTATGCTGCCCGTCCGCCGCAGGCAGTCCTCAATGGGGGCGGCTATCATTTCCAGCCGCTCGCGGCGGTAATTACAGAGCAGCTCGTCGTCCTCCGGCGGCGAAAGCAGCTCCGCCGCCAGCAGCAGCGCCCGCTTTTCGTCCTCGACGGACAGGCCGAGGCCCCTGACATAACGCTTCAACAGTCTAAGCTCGTACTTATCTATTAGCTCACGGGCCACGGCGTCGGCCAGCGGCCGCCGTTTTCCGTGCCTGACCCTTATTGG
>CANRJP010000053.1 GCA_947630975.1 uncultured Clostridia bacterium | reverse complement strand
TTAAGGCTGCCCATGATCTTTGCGATGAGAGTGTCGCGGTTAGGTGTGGCGGCAAGGGTCTTTACCTCGTCAAGGCTGATTACCCGACCGTCCAGAAAACCGCTCTTAAGCTCGAGCTTTTCGTTGTCCTTGGCGAAATCGGCAAGAACCTTGGCGGGGGCCACCTCGTCGGTCATGCTGACGGCCAGTGCGGTGGGGCCGTTGAGGATGGGATCCAGCTCGTTGAAGCCGACGGCGTCGGCGGCCAGGCGGGTAAGGGTGTTCTTCACTACCTTGTACTCAACGCCCGCCTCGCGGAGCTTGTTGCGGAGCTGTGTATCCTGTTCAACGGTGAGGCCGCAATAGTCTACGAACACGCCGGAAACCGCGTTCCGGAGCTGCTCCGTAAGGCCGGCGACGATCTGCTTCTTCTCATCGAGAACTTTCTGACTTGGCATATGTGTTTCACCTCACAATAATGAATAAATGGAGTCTCCGCCACAGACGCAAAGACTCCATAAGAATGCCGTTTCTTTGAAGATCTTCCTCGGCGGGGCTTACTGAGGACAGAGCCTCGGCCCGCTGTCTGTGGAAAAGATATTTAAATATTTACATATTTACGGCAGTTATTATACCGCAAAATGCCGGATTTGTCAAGAGCTTTTTCGGAAAAAACCGAAAATATTACATAAACCGGGCGCCGTTGATTTTAATTCCGGGGCCCATGGTGCTGGCGACAGCCACGCTCTTGAGATAGGTGCCCTTGGCGGCGACGGGCTTGGCCTTGATGATGGCGCTCATGAGAGTATTCAGGTTCTCACCGAGCTTTTCGGGGCCGAAGGAAGCCTTGCCGATGGGGCAGTGAATGATATTGGTCTTGTCGAGACGGTACTCGATCTTACCGGCCTTGACCTCGGTCACGGCGCGGGCAACATCGGGATTTACGGTGCCGGCCTTGGGGTTGGGCATGAGGCCCTTGGGGCCCAGAATACGGGCGATACGGCCAACGACGCCCATCATGTCGGGAGTGGCGATAACCACGTCGAAATCGAACCAGTTTTCATGCTGGATCTTGGCGACGTAATCCTCGGCGCCCACATAGTCCGCGCCGGCGGCCAGAGCCTTGTCAACGTTGTCGCCCTTGGCGAACACCAGTACCCGCACCTTTTTGCCTGTTCCGTTGGGCAGAACTACGGCGCCGCGAACCTGCTGGTCGGCGTGACGGGAGTCGACGCCCAGCTTGATGTGGGCCTCTATCGTCTCGTCAAACTTGGCGCTGGCGGTCTTGACGACCAGATCCAGAGCCTCGGCAGGATCATACTGCTTGCCGGCCTCGATGAGCTTTGCGCCGGCATTATATTTCTTACCGTGTTTCATAGCTTAATTAACCTCCTTGGTGGTCAACGGGATTTCTCCCTCCCACTTAATTGTGCGCGGTTTTGCGCGGTAACTTAGTCCTCGACGGTAACGCCCATGCTTCTGGCGGTACCGGCGATCATGCTCATTGCGGCCTCGAGGCTGGCGGCGTTGAGGTCGGGCATTTTCTGCTCGGCGATGGCCTGAAGGTCAGCCTTCTTGATAGCGGCCACCTTGGTCTTGTTGGGCACGCCGCTGCCGCTTTCGATCTTGCAGGCCTTCTTGATAAGGACGGCCGCGGGGGGCGTCTTTGTCACAAAGGTGAAGGATCTGTCGGCGTAAACGGTGATGATAACGGGAATAATAAGACCCGCATCTTTGGCCGTTCTCTCGTTGAACTCCTTGGTGAACTGCACGATATTAACACCGTGCTGACCGAGGGCGGGGCCTACCGGGGGAGCCGGGGTGGCCTTACCCGCGGGGATTTGCAGCTTAATGTAGCCTGTAACTTTCTGTGCCATTGTCTGTGCACCTCCTATGAAAAAATGTGGTATATAGCGGACCAAAGCGGCGCGGAGCGCCGTCCTCCCACTCAAAAACCTTACAGCCTCCTTAATCCAGAGGCTCTACCTGGCGGAAATCAAAATCCACCTGCATTTCACGGCCGCCGAACATGGTGACCATGACGCTGACGGTTCGGCGCTCGGTGTTTATCTCGAGCACCTCGCCCATAAAGCCTTCCATAGAGCCCTCGCTGATGCGGACGGTGTCGCCCACGGCGAAGTCCACGTTCAGTGCGGGCACCTCTACGCCCATCCGCTCAACTTCCTTTTCGCTGAGCGGCACGGGCTCGCTTCCCGGCCCAACAAAGCCGGTACAGCCCCTTGTGTTGCGAACGATGTACCAGGTCTCGTTGGTCATTATCATCTTTACAAAGATATAACCGGGATAAATTTTTCGCTGAACGACCTTTTTCGTGCCGTCCTCATTCTCCTCGACCACGTCCTCGGTGGGGACGCGGACCTCGGCAATGAGGTTGCGGATGTTGCGGTTGTCAACGGTTTTTTCGATGCTGTCCTTAACCTTCATCTCGTACTCGGCGTAGGTGTGGGCAACATACCATCTCAGCTCGTCGCTGGTTTTTATCATAACGGCGGGCTATTGCCCTTGCCCCCTTTCCGGCTTTGATTTTAACCTATGGACAAAATCAGTCCGGCAAGCTGTGTGAAAGCGATATCGAGCACGGCGAGGATTATACCGAAGATCACGATAGCCGCGATAACGATGCCGGTGTTATTGATAAGCTGTGTCTTTGTGGGCCATACTACCTTTTTCATTTCGGACTTGGTGGCCTTGAGACCCTTTTTGGCCCTTACTATGAGACCTTCCTTTTTTGCAGCTTCTGCCATTTTCGCTCACCCCTTACCTTGTTTCTCTGTGCACGGTGTGCTTGCGGCAAAAACGGCAGTACTTGGACATTTCAAGTCTGTCGGGGGTATTCTTCTTATCCTTCATGGTGTCATAGTTGCGCTGCTTGCACTCGGTACACGCCAGTGTTACCTTAACTCTCATGTCTTTCATTCCTTTCATTTATGACAGGGCGGCACGGAACGCCGTCCTACCTAAATTCCCTCTTGGAAGGCCCCCGAACCCGTGAGGGTCCCCGGCGCACAATAAAAAAGCCTTCTCATCGAGGTAAAGACAGTTTATCACATTTTGCCCCGCTTGTCAAGGGCTTTGTGGAAATTTTTTTAAAAAATTGTTGACAAAGATTTCCGCCTGTGTTATACCGGCGCTGTTCATCGGAGAACCGGCAGCCGTAGCTGCAAAATTAGGAATGAGGAATATTGGCGGGGCAGTTATTTTGTTTGGCGTGACTGTACCGTACATCATCGTGTACAAACAACAAAAAATTTTCACTCGCTATTATAGCCCCCGCTATTATGTCCATTTCTATGATTAAATGCCGATCTTTGCTGACCGTTATGTGTTTAATGTGCCTCATCAAATATTCCAGTTTTTGATCCTCAAAATTTTCTGACTGTATCCAGCCGTCTAACGCCACATCCATATTATCCAAGGCGTTTTGAATAGATTGAATTTCCTCGCTATCTGTTTTTGATAACATTTCCCGAAAATCGTTTAACTGACTTTCAATCTGTGAATATTTTTCTTTATAATCTTCTTTACTTAAGATAGTATCCAGATATGCCTCTGTCAAACGTTCCTTACGCCCTTCCAGCCGTTTTATTTCGTTTTTAATATAGTTTGTTGCCTCGGTATCTTTGAGGCCCTCTCGAAGCTCACAGAGCCATTTAGACACGTCTGCCTTAACAACATTTCTGTTGACTGTGTACTGACCTGTCAACCCCGACAAAATTTTTTTAACAGTGAGCGTGGAGATGGAGCTTGCGGCATCACACCCCATGCCCCGGGTTAAATGTTTACTGCAACACCAATATGTGTAATTATTCACCTTATGCCGCCACATCACCGATCCGCAACTGTGACAAAATAATTTACCGCTGAATATATCCCGGCCTACCTTTTTACCCCGGTTATCTTTGCGTTTTTTCGCCAACCGCTGATTTACGGTTTCCCACGTCTCTTTATCAACAATCGCCTCATGAACATCTTCAACACATACCCAATCCTCGGGAGGGTTCATGACCTGTTTCTTTTTATCAAAATCCCTGTGTATCCGGTTTAAAACATACATTCCCTTGTAATGCTCATTTTTCAGCATCCGACTGATACTGTTAGCACTAAACGGTTTACCGGCCTGATTTCGATACCCCATTTTGTTAATGGTATCCCGTACTTTCCGAACACTGTCTAATTTTAAATATAATTCAAACACCAATTTGACAACTTTTGCTTGTTCCTGATCCACTACATATTTACAGTTTTCAAGGCGAAAACCGTATAACCGGCCTGACCCCATAGCGTTAAACGCCTCGCCCCGGAGGGCTTTTTCTATCCGCCGTTTATTTGCATTGTTCAATTTTTTGCTGAGATCACGGCTATACTCCTCCGCCAAAATCGCCTTAATGCCGGTAATCAGACTGTTATCCGTGGTATAATAACTGTTTTCCAGATACATATACAATCTGACATTGTGGGTAACAATTTTATCTATGAATAAATACCAGTCCTTAGCTGACCGCTGTAACCTATCCTGTGATTTTACTACAATGACATCAAATTTTTCCAATTCAATATCATCCATTAACCGCCGATATTCATCCCGATTTTTAACGCCGGTACCGCTTTTTCCCTCATCTATGTATTCACCGACCAGCTCCCAGCCCTGAGCCTTAATACAATCCCTGCACTCTTCAACCTGTTTAGGTAACGCCTTTAATTGTTGTTCTTCCTGTGTTGATACTCTCGCATAAAAAACCGCTTTCATCTTTTTTCTCCTTTAAATCCTTTACAATCTGTTTACAACTTGTTTAAAACTAATTTAAAACTTTTTTTCGTTTTTGATAGATAGTCCTATTATACACCCCCTATCAAAATTTGTAAAGGGGTAATTTACGAAAAAATTAAAAAAAAAGAGGTACAGGTGTTAAAACCTGTACCCCAAAAATAGGAGAGCCTATTACGGCAACTTAATGAGCTGACCCGTTTTAATGAAATTCGGGTTAGAAATGCCGTTAAGTTCGGCCAATTTGTTTACTGTAGTGTGATACATAGCGGCAATTTTGGACAGTGTATCGCCCCGCTGTACGGTGTATACTTTGTCTTTCGCCTGTGCATCGTTTGCGTTAACCCAGCCAAAAACTGTAGCGCCCTTGCCCGCCACCGCCTGTAGATGGTACGGATGGGGGTTTCCAGCGGAAATCTGTGTAATTTTCGCCAAACCCGCCTTACAGCCTTTAGCTATTGCGTTGCTGTAGGATGATGTGTAGTGGAGGCACCCCGTAAACATGACGGTATCACCAACACTAAAACCGTTTGCCGCCTCCGTTGGGGGAGCCGTCTCTACAGGCGCTGTAGTGGCCTTAGAAGCGTACTTAGGCACACCGTAACCCCTGATATACCTTGCATTAACTGAGAGCGTTCTATAGCCTACAGCGTTGCTCTTGTTGCCCTCAATGACCTTGATGGACTTGCCGGATACAGATACTACAATTCCGACATGATCCGCATGACCGGTATTATCCCCGGCCCCGGTATCATCCCAATCATAGAAAATGTAATCCCCGGCCTGTGGTGTGTAAGCATCATTTTCAACCCAACAACCGGCATTTTTAAACAGGGTAATATGATTTTCGCACCCGCACTCAGTCGGTATAATATCAGTCATACCGGCCTTAATTGCCACAGCGGAGGCGAAGGTATCACACCACGCATCGGTATATTTTACCTTGTAATTTCTTGCAAGGGGTTTGTGGGAATTGTACAGATCAATGATCTGTTTATGGGTACCGTTGCTTTCCTTACAGCCCAGCCACGCCGTAGCGGTCTGCACCATTTTATCCCTAATCTGTTTTTCAGTCATATTAAAACCTCCTTCAGTGAAAAGGGGAGAGCTTTCGCCCTCCCCTTCCAACATTTACATGAATTTTACTGTTTTGATCTGTTCGATCATCTGTATTACTTTGTCATAGCCTACCATAGCGCCAACCCACACGGCAACCGCCATAAGTACCATACAAACGATGTTAGGCGCTGTAAACGGTATACCCCTAAACAGGTATACCAGCGCCGTACCGCCAATACCAACTATAACGGATAAAATCAGCACTACAATGTTTGCGGAATACTTGATTTTTACCCCCAAGAGGAATTTCTTAATCGCCTCCGTCAATAGGGATACAACCGCCGAAAACAGGGCTACAAGCGTTATAAATAATACCAGCGTCATACTGTCACCCCCTTAAATATTGCCGTCAACTTCAGCCTGTATAGCCTCTTCAAGACTACCGTCTAATTTACTGTCAATCATTGCATTTATTTCGTCCAGTTCGCCCGCTACTGTGGCGTAACTGTCCTCCGGCAAAAGGCCTTTAAGCCGTATTTCCAGCCGGATTTTAAGTAGCGCATATCTCAGCTTGCCCTTTGACAAATTCTCGATCTTAGATTTATTCAGATAGAAAATTATCGAGGCCGCTAAGATACTGCCTGTTGTTATGATTTCCTGCATAGCATACCCGCTAACGTCCACGCCGTTGCCTGTTGCTATACGAATATCCAACAACACAATAATAAACAGTAAACCCGTAATGATAACTATCAGTTTTGAAAATTCAGGCTTTTTGAATTTCATTCAATCACCTACTTCAACCCTACACTAACCGCAATATAGCCCAAAAATACAGTAACCAGCCCTGCCACAATCAGCCATTTAAACTTATCCCATTTCTCAGTATCACGGGCCTCAAGGCGGTTAACCCGCTGTGAGGTTTCGTTTAAATCTTCCCTCATGTGCTTAACTTCCAACACCAGCTCTTTCACGGAAATCACGAGATCAGTAATGTTTTCTACTTTGCCGTCCAGTTCATCCAGCCGCTTTGTGTTGCTTTTCGCCCGGTTTTCTGTATCAGTTAATCGGTGTTCCAGCGTTGCCTCATCCATAATGCTCCTCCTTTCCGGATGCCGTAACGGGGTTTATTTTTCAACAATCGCCTCAGCGTACCCGTCCGCCGTCAAAATCTCATCAACCCCGGCCTTGTACGCCTTATACAGTTTTGTTTTAATGAAATACTTGCGGTACAGTTCCTGACCTTCAGCCGGGGAGCTGTCAAACGCCTTTTTTACGCCCCTGACAATAAAACCTATCATTCTGATTACCTCCTATTATTCCGTCACCATAGCGGGGAGTATGTCGGTGAGGATGCTTGTTAGCGTTTCAGACAGTTCAGCATTTTCACCCGACATTAAACCGATATATTCGTCTTTGTCGTAGATGATCTGCTCGCCAATCTCCCAGCCCTTAAAACCACTTTCGGGAATACCTTCAACCGGCTCCTCATTAACCTCCGTAATGCCGTTGTTTACAATAACGTGATATTCGTCCATTTCCAGCGGCAAAACAGTATCAGCCGTGCTCCTTACGTTTGTGAATTTCTGCATTACCTTTGACCTCCTTCAAGTAATATTCGTGCATATAGCTGACGTTCGGCAACACATATTTTGAATATAATCTGTAACTGTCACAGTGTTTTAACAGGCCGGTATAGCTGTTAAAACTACACCATTCATGAAAACTCGGGCCTTGCCCCTTTTCCCGTTTTTCGGAAAATGACAACATCTGCCTTTTCAATGCCTTACAACTGCTTTTTCGTAAAAGTGTGAATTTATCGAAAATCCTGTAGCCCACAAAATCAATACCCCGGATGTATGTCGGAAAAATCTGCCAATTCGCTTTGATCGTTACTTTCAATTCACGTCTGAAATAATCGTCAATTTCCTGCCGTAATTGATGTAAACGCCGCTTGCTGTCACAGAAAATAACAACATCATCCATATATCGGAAAACGTGTTTTATCTGTTTTTCTTCCCTGATCCAGTGATCAAACGAGGAAAGATAAAAATTCCCGCAATACTGTGAGAGATAATTCCCTATCGGTATACCCACGCCGTCAACAAATTCCCGCCCGTCCATGTCATTTACTATGTTTACGTCCACGCCTAAACTTTTGAGGATTTCAATGTTTTCCTCTGTTGCCGGATATGTACTGATACTGTCGATGATCTCATCAATCAACCAGAGGAGCTCCGGGTCTTTAAACAAACGCCTGAATTTATCTTTTAAAACCCGATGATTGATAGATGGATAATATTTTCGTACATCGAATTTTAAACAATACCGGCAATTATCGGCATCATGCCACATAGCTTTTTGGACATCGTGTAGGGCCGCATGAATACCCTTTCCGGGGATAGCGGAATAGGTAAACGGTGTTAGGTTTTTCAGTATATACGGTTCAATCACTTGCAATATCGCCCATTGACATATCCTATCCGGATAATACGGCAATTTAAAAATTTCACGGTCTTTGTTGTTTTCCCGCCGTATAAATGACGTATAGCGGGAGGTATGGTATGTGTGATTTATCAGCATTTGTTGTAAATCATTCAGATAAAAATCCAAATTTTTATCAACCGCCTTGACTTCCTCATACCAGCCCCGACCTTTCCTTGCGTTTTTGTGTGCCAACTTCAGATTTTCCATATCACAGATTTTTTGATACAGATACCCTATTCGTTTCATGTTGCCTCCTTTGTTTTTGGTGTATGCTTCATCCCCGATCTTCGACTATTGACATTTCAAAATGTCAATAGCTACCAATAGGGGTACATACGGGTTTTTGTGTTTTGCCAAGTGGCAAGGTATATCACGCTACAGTTAAAAAGGAAAATATCCGCCCGCCCGTTAAAGCGGGCGAATATAAAAAGCATACATTAGCTGCCTGCCGATGTTCCGATTGGAGTTCGAGGAGGCATTATTGAAGTTCCAATAAAAGGCCCCTGCATTCGCCCCATTATTCCAATTCCCGCCTAATTTCGCTACGTGATTTTATTTTTTTTGTAAATTAGAATAAATCAGAATAATAGGTTAAACGGTAATCATACGCCCGCAATATACCTATACGAGATTGAGTTAGTTTTCAGTTAAATTAGCTTACAGTAATACGGTTTTTGGATGGTACATACACCAGCCGCCCGCCGAGGGCCCGACCGGAGGCCGAGGAGGCATCATTGAAGCCCCAACAAAAGGCCCCCGCATCCGCCCCATGATCCCAATACCCGCCCAATCTCGCCACGCGATATCCGGTGTTTTGGTTCCAGTAATAGTCACCTACAGGGAGAGCGTTAGTTCCTTTGTGTTCTGTGGGGATAAACAACCAATCATATTTTTCGGAATAACCTACCGCCGATACATAGCCACTACCGAATACGGGGCAAATGCCCGTATCTTCATAGCTACCGCCTATCTGATTATCTTCAAAATCATGATCTGCTACATATACCCTGCCATACTGACCGTCTGCAAAGGGAGTGGGGTTAAGAATGTTGATACCGTCAACCCATGTCCAAATATTACCGTAGAAATTCTCTTCACCACGATAGGACATCATTTCGCCGTGAAGATCGCCATCCGACCACGATATTTTACCGGAGGCATTACCCAGCGTAGTAGTCGTACCCGTCAACTCCGCCATGTTTGTTTTGCCATCGTCTGTTATTGCTGTGTTACCCACGCCTAACGCCGACTGCAAATTCATTGTACCGTATTCAATCATCATTAACAACTGCGTAGCGGATACCGTTGCTACTGTGCTCTGCGACCAGCCTGTAGACATACGGGGTTCCTTCAGGCGGTTCTTTGCATAGGTTCTAACCTTATCCCGTGTTAATGTGTTGTTCATACCGGAGGCGGGCTTTGCGTTTCCGATACTTGCCAATTTTACGGTGTCCTCGCCATAATCCACGCCCAGTTTAGCATCGGTCTTGTTATACTTCCAACTTTCGGGGGGACATTCCTGTAAACAACCCTCATACGCCGCCAAATAAATTTTGTCATTGATCTGACCGTTAACGATAAACGCCGGATGCACCTTAAAGCCCTTTTTAGGCGTGGGAGATACGTAATATCGGGCTTTTTTCATCGAATAGCCCGTAGTGTGAGCGGGGGAGGTTCCCGTAGCCGTGCTACTGATAGGTTCAAGCTGAAGGGGTACAACCTTATAATAAAATAGGGGCTGTTCTACCATTACTTGAGCGGTTTTAAAAGGCACTTCAACCACGCCTATAGAGTTCCACGCCTGACCATCTTCCTTGTAGTTCGGATCACCATAGTAGGCTTTTACTGTGCCATCGTCCTTGAGATTACACCGTCTCCGACTGCCAAAACAGGGAATATCATCAAAATCAGCGCCGGGGGTTTTGCCATAAGCGCCCGCCAAACGTGTAACCTTTTTGTTTGCGTAGTCAACCTCAATGCCGTAAATATCCGGTTCTTCATAACCGATGTAGCCCTGCAAATCGTCAATCTGTGCCTGAAGATCAACAATCTGCGCCGCTGTTGCGAAGGCCGCCGGATCAACTGTAAGATTGACCGTACTGGCATTTGCCACCGCCGTTACCAGTGTAATTAACAGACTGCTAACGCCAATACCGTTATAGGGGGGCATCCAGTCCGCCGTGGCACTGCTTTCATCCGCCGCCGATACGCTGTACAGGATTTCCTCGTCATCGGGATCAGTGGCGTACAGACCTATGCTCCTGACATAGTAGCCCGCCTTCAGATCGTTGTTAGCAATACTAACACTGACTTTCACATTAGAGCTATTCTGCTGTACAATACTGGCCACCTTAGCACTCTGCTTGATCGTGATCGATGTGAGTTTTGCAAGATCGCCACTGAGTTTCTGATCTCCGACCGCAATTTTTGTAAATGTTAATTTTGTCTTTCCGGCTATGACCTTTGCCAATAATGCTGTGCCCTTAGCCGTTATGACCGCATTGTTAAACGCACCCATAATTTCAATCCTTTCATTCTGTGATTATTTTTGTTGTTCCTACACTGATCGCATTTCCCGCCGCCGTATTGCCTGTTACATCGGCTTTAGCGTTTATATCCTGCGTGATGATCTGCGTAAACGCCTGACCCATACCCACGCCGCTAAAGGTGTTCCCGGCAATCTCAGCGCCAAAATCCGCATCCTGTGTAATAACCGTGCTAAACCCTGTAGAATTTGTTGCACCGCTGTTAAACGGGGCCGTTATGGTAATATCTTCATCAATCCCATTTACAATAACGGTACTAAACCCTGTTGAATTTGTCATACCGGTATTAAACGGGCCTGTTAGATCGGCCTGTGCATTTATATCCTGCGTGATACAATACCCCATCGCTGTACAGCATTGACCCGCCGTATAAATGCCTGTGGATGATAACGCCTCAAGGATATTTTGGAAATCCAACACCAGATTACAGGGCAACATTTCAACTAACAGATCAGATACCAGCTCATAGATGTCTCCGGCCCCTATGTGGGTAACTAAGCCTATCAGATAATCCCGATAGTGACTGTTATCCAGTTCATAGTTATCCCCGCATAGTTCGGTTAATCTATTGCGTAATACACGTTCGGTGTACGGTACATAATCTGTCCATTTGAAATATACCCTCCAACGCCGTACTTCCAAACTGTCACCAGCGTTAGGGGTTATACCCATCATAGCCTCAAACCGTGAAATACCCCACTCATCGGCATCTTCAATGAAAAAATTCCTTAACGCCCGCTCACGGGCCTCAAGTATATATCTCAATTCAGGCTCTTCAGCTTTTGCGATCTCTTTAAATTCCTTCAGGCCCCGCAAAAACGGCATCCAGTAGCTTAAAAGATCAACGTCTTTTGCCCCAACTTCTGCCATTTAATTCACCCCCAAGGATTTAAACATCGGCAACTGATTACTTGTTAGCGGTATGTTATGTGTAACACCGTTGATAGCGGTATTTACTATGTCCAACACGCCCTCCACATCCAAAATACGGTTTTCAATCTGCGCAATTCTGATAGTCAAATTTTCATTTTCCCAATTTTTGCGTAAACTCAAAATGTACTCTTCAACCGCCTTTTGTATGTTCGGGCGAACATCGGCTAACAGATAACCCGCCGCCAACACCACATTACACGTTACACTAACGTCATACCGATCTGCGCTGACCACGGTAACGGTGTGACCTATGGGGGCAATACCTAACCCCGTACCCTGTGGCGGGGGATCCATCGCCTCTTGTACCGCCGCTACCAGCGTGGGAGAGGCGGGGCTATAGGTACTGTCAATTATTATCAGTTTGACCGTTCCCCCGCCGTTCCAGACCGGTACAACAACCGTACCGCCCACGCCGTCAAGGGAGTTTGTTTTTTCCCTGTAATCGGCCCTGTTGCCGCCGTAAGCGTGTTCACGGAATGAATTTAGATACCGTTTGCGTAAAACCTCTGTATCTTCCTCATCATCGGCGGGGATCAGTAGCTCAACTAACCAGCCCTCAAGGTCTTTGTGGATATAATCAATACTTGACAGCTCGCCAAAATATTTGTTACCCTCGGAGCCTAAAGTTTCACATTTCAACTGATAGTAATAATATAGTGTGCCATCTTCCCGCTCACTGCCTATGTACGTTGTTACAGCGTAATTGACTTCCCCTAAATTAAACCGGGAGCCTATGGGTACTTCCATATTGAATTTACCCTTGAGCACCGCATAAGTGGCCGGATAGGGGGTAATACCACGTTCCTTACAACGTTTAATCAGGTATTCCCGACTTGCGGTATCGCCGTAACCGTCACGGATTAACCCGTCTAACAAAATGTAAATGTTAGCGTGTTCCGCCGATACGGGGGCTATAGCGTTCATGATAACGGAGCCCTCCCGTTTGTCCACGTCCGACCCCACACGGTCTAAAGACCGCTGTAAAATCAGTTCATAGGTCTGTGTTTCATACATATAACCTCACCTCCTTAGCGCCCACATCGGTAATCATTTTAAACCGAATATGCAACAATTCATTCACCTGATTTACCTCCAGATTTTCTATAGCCGTGATATGTTCGTTGACGAACAAACACTCCTCAATATACCGCCTGACCTCGGAATACAAATAATCCTCATCGAAGCTGTAACCAATTAAATTTGTGTATTCCTCGCCGTACTGCCAACTATAGATAACCCATCTGTACCTCCGGGCTTTCAAGGCTAAATACGCCCACACGCACAGCGCATCCACGCCGGTAACGATTTTACCCGTGAGCTGTCCTGTGTCAAAATTTATCCCATATTCCCGGATAGCTGAAGCGGGGATTTCGGGTTTAGTCAAAACGGGCACATCGCCCGTATCGAAGGGGAATAAACTCATGCCTCAACCACCCTCTCCAATATTACATATTTGTTAGTATTAGCAAGTTTTTCTACTGCCACCAGATCGCCTTTTTTCAGGCCCTCAAGCCTGATAGCTTTGTCTCTCAGTGTTGTAGGACTTCCCGCCATACCAAACTGTTTATCCTCTACATAGGGAATTTTTAACGGATACTCATAATCTTTTTGTAAGTGAGCCGCTATATACAAATCTTCAGAGGTTAGAATTAAATCATCTATTTTCACACTATCCGGCCCCTGCATAACCCCTAATTGTAATGTGACGGGATTATCTTTCCGGCCCTGTGCCCTCATCATCTGTATCATTTCTGCATACAGCGCATCACTTTTCATATTTCCTGCCATCGTCAACACCCCCTAAAATCAATCAAAAGTACCCGCATCAACCCAGCCCCAAACGTGGGATGTATCCCAATTTTCAGTCACCAAGTGATACGGATGAGGAGCGTTTTTCTCGATTTTAGTTATCTTTGCTGACCCAGTGGAGGGCTTGCCGCCCGCTACTGTACCGTCCGATGATGTGTAATGATTACCACCCTTAAACTGTACAATATCACCGACCTTAAACGTGCTCTCCGTGGGGGCTTTTTCAGTCACCACGGGGGCCGCCGCTTTCGGTGTGGGCTTGCGCTCCGTTATCGGCTTGACATCCTTAAGCTGTAGGGTTAAACTCATTGTTGCTACCCCATTTTGCCATGTGTGGGTATCCGCCTCAATCCATACTGATCCGCTGAGGCCTGTTGCACTGTCAACAACTATTGCCCCGGCCCCGGTTATTGCTCCGTTGTAGTTTAGACACTCAAGACTGAAGGACTTTTCAACGCCCTTAAACATACTCTTTGCCGTTGTAGTGGCGTCTTTGCCCTCCTCTTTTGTGTAAACCTGTTGGAACACACCGTATCTAAGATCATCATCATTCTGTACCGTACCGCTCGGATTTCCCTCGCCATCATAGATTTTAACCTTGTTGACCATGTTGTTCAGGGTTTCTTTATACTTGCTCGATGTGATATTACTATCTTCGGTTAAATAGATGTCACACGCCAAATCTCCGACCTCATCAACGCATAGCGCCCCTTGCCGGGCACGGATAATATATTCTTTGCCGTTTTTCTCCGATGCCTGATCGTAGGCTTGTTGAATGATGTTGTAAATGGATACATTCTGTACTATCAGTTTTTGTGACAATCCTGTTGCCGCCAAAGTGCCTGTGGGTATTTCCATATCCCGACACACCATCTGTGTTATCGTTTCCGCCGTCTCACCGCTGAAGTTATACGTAGCATTACTTTTCTGCGTATAAAATAAAATATCATACGCAACATACGTAACGGTACCTGTAACGCTACTCGCCTCTCTTTCCGTGATGTAGCCCCGGAATATTTCAGTCACACCATCATCGTCATACAGGAAAATCGGATCGGCTAAATCCATATTTAATTTTGCCACATTTGCATCCAGAGGAGCATTTACAACTTGCATTTCTAACTTTCGTGCAATTTGGGAATTTGACCCACCCCAACTTAACGAATGAATATAATCTGTAATATCAGTATCTTTGTGAATAACTCGCACCCTTTAACACCTGCCTTTTTACGGTATAATCAAGACTTGCCCGATACGAATGTGATCAGGATTATACAAAACATCACTGTTAGCATCCCATATTTTTCTATAATCGGCCCCATCGCCGTAGAATTGTTTAGCGATCTTCCACAGACTGTCACCGCTTTTGACCGTGTATTTCCGGCCCCCGGTTTCCGGTTCCTTTGTCTCCCGTTTCTCAGTGGTAATTACATCGGAAATTGTATCTACCATGTTTGACGTAGTGGCAACCTTTGACAGCCCTATCCGGTTATATTCCTTCAATTCCAGTGTGAAATAAATATCGCCGGTATAGTCTTTCTCGCTCCAGTCGAATTTTTCAATCGTACATTCCATGTTCAGCGTCCGACCGATTATAATCCTACAGGTACTACCAGATTTCCGCCAACTATCGATCTGCTCCACGATTGACACGGGATCGCCGATAGAGGCCCCAAAAGCGTAATCCTGAGCCGGGAAAAAGGAGCTAAGAGATACTTCCCTTAGCCCCGTCTTGCCGATCAGGTTTATATCACCCTTTTGTATTACGTTTGTTACCGTATTTTTGTGAGATACGGATACTGTGTAATCCTGTGGATTTACAGGAAATGTTATTCTTCCGTAACTCTCAGACTGCAACGTAAAATTCATATCCGCACCTCCTTACGGCATATTAGGTACTAACTTGCGGAATTTTGTTACCATATCCTCAACAACTTTGTCAACGTCCGCCTCTTTCTGAATTACAGGATTATTGATTTCAATGTTGATATTCTGTGTAATATTCCGCTCTTCAGTGGTATTGTTGACCGGGGCCGCTGTAGATACCGGTACCGGTGTGGGTACAGGGGTAACCGGTGTGGGTTTAGGCTCCGGTATGTCTTTCTCAGATGTTGTAGGCTCCGGTACGTTGGGCGAAAATTCAACGCCCCTTGTACTCATGACCCTGTCATACTGATCTGCCTGATTACGTGTTAAAACCTTTTCGCCTTGATGCAATATCGCCGGATAATTGTTGTAGGGTACACGGTCTTTACCGTAGGCAAAACCTAACGCACCGCCGACCTTGCCGATAAATCCGCCTACCTTACTTGCAACTCCGCTTATTGCACCTGTGACTTTCTGAATGACACCTATAACACTGTTTATCGCACCTTTGACGGTGTTTACAACGCTTGTAACCACATTTCCGATAGCGTTAAACACAGTGCTAAACGCATTTTTCAGACCGTTCAACACATTTGAAATTGTACTAACCACAGGCCCCAAGAAATTAGCAAGGGCCTGTATGATGTTGCGAATGACGTTTACAGCGCCTGTAATCACGCTTGCAACCGCCGAAAAGATCGCACCAACTGTAGGCATTACTGCCTGAATTACGCCGCCTACAGCCGATACCAGCGCACTAATAATAGGCATTACTGCGCTGAACACATTACCCAGCGCCTGTACAACGGGGATCAACGCCTGAATAATGCTGTTAATCGGGGGTACAACCGCCTGTATTATCGACCCGATAACCGGCATTACTTGTGCAATTACATCCGCTATCATCTGTACCAGCGATGCAATAATTGGTAACGCCGCCTGTATCAGCGATCCTAACGTAGAAATTAACGGTGTTATCGCCGTCAATACCGTTGTTACAATCTGACTGATAACCGGCATTACCGTTTGAATTACGCCCGCCAACGTCTGAATAATGCTGATTACTGTAGGCATTACGGCTTGTAGTACGCCGCTAAACGCCTGAATTACAGGTATAATCGCCTGTATTACACTGTCTACCACGGATAAAATGCTCGGCATTACCGCCATAAACGCACTACCCACCGTTGACAAAATCGGCATTACTGCGCTAAACGCCTGTGCTAAACCTGTTATAATTCCTTCTATTGCGGGTATACTTGCGGATAGCATACCGGCAAATCCTTCAATCACGCCTCCGGCCCCGCTGAACGCCCCGCTAAGACTTTCAGCCACCACAGGGCCTACCCTGCCAAACATTTCACCGAATTGTGAAATAACGGGGGATAAAGCGTTTACAGCGTTCCCTAATGAACTAAACAGACTATCGCCCATGTCAAATAATGACGGAGGTAATGCCTGTTTCAGTGCATCTTTGATTTTGGGGGCCGCATTACTCAAACCGGTTTTTATCGCCCCCGGCAACGCCGTAAAAATGTTAACCAGCATAGGTATTAAATTACCGGATACAAACGTAGCGGCACTTTCCACCAACTGCTCCATTGACCCGGTAACGTCTCCGCCGATAGCCAAATTACCTAACAAATTTTGAGCGGAGGCTTTCATAGCGGCAAACGATCCGCTAAATGTTTCAGCCGCCTCTTTCGATGTGGTACCGGCAACGCCCATCTCTTCTTGTATAACGTGAATTGCGTTATACACGTCTGATAGACTGCTAATATCATACGTCTGTCCGGATAATTTACCGGCATCGGTTAACAACCGTTCCATTTCGGCTTTAGTACCGCCATAGCCCAATTTCAGGTTATCCAGCATCGTATAGTTTTGTTTTGCAAAACCCTGATACGCCTGTTGAATTGATCCCATTTCGGTACCGAATTTATTTGCATTATCCGCCATGTCAATGATCGCCATATCCGCTACCTTAGCGGATTTTGCGGTATCATTGTTCAGCGACTGCAACAACGAAGCGGAAAACGATGTTACCGTTTCCATGTAGGCATTTGCTGACAGTCCAGCCGTCCTGAAGGCGGCATCGGCATTTGCCTTGACAACCCCGGCATCGCCTTTAAATAACGTTTCCACGCCGCCTATAGACTGCTCCAGCTTTGCGCCCTCCATGAGGGAGGCAACTGCACCAGCCCCGGCAATACCTATGCCTATTGTAACGCCCTTTGCTAACGTTGCAAGTGTGCTCTTGATTTTATCCAGCCCTGCACTTGCGGCATCTTTGATAGCTACCGTTGCCCTCGCAACAGTGGAGCCTATGGACTTCAACCCTGACTTAACCTTTTCAACAACCTTAGAGGCCATATCCTTAGCCTGAATAAAAGGCTTTGCAACGGTTTTGCCAACGGTTTTTAGCCCGTTTTTCACCTTTTCAATTAACGGGCTTGCTTTGTCCTTTAACTGCACAAAGGGGCTTGCAACGGTCTTGCCTACAGTTTTCAGACCGTTCTTAATCTTGTTGATACCGTTTGTAGCGGTATCTTTTATTGCTATGACCGGCTTAACGGCTAATTTACCCACCGTGGATAACGCCGTTCTAACCTTGTTCACCCCTGTTGTCGCCAAATCTTTCAATCTGACTATCGGGGTAATTACAGCATTTCCCAGCCCGGCTAATGTGTTTTTAATCTTAGCCAAACCCTGAGAGGCCAAGTCTCTCAGTCTCGCAATCGGGGTAAATGTTGTAGCTAACTCCTTCAGTTTCTGTTTGATTTTGTTAGCTCCGGAGGATACCAAATCTTTCAGTTTAATAACAGGGCTTGCAACAAACCGGCCTATTTCACGGATTTTGTTAGCGATCTTATTCGCCTGAGCTGTTGCCCTATCGTCTATTTCAGCCCGGGGCATCAATTTAACCTGACTTAAACGGTTAAACTTTTGCCGGAGGGTTTCAACAGGCGTAGAGGCCTGATCGTTCAGCCCTACAGTCGGTGTAGCCGTCTGTGCCTCTACCGCCGCCAAACTATCCGTAACGGTGTTTATAACGTCTGTAGCGTTATCTTCGACCGATATTTCCGGTGTTGCCGCCATGTTATTAGCCAATTCAACACTATCGCGCACACTGTTTATAACGTCTGTAGCGTTATCACGTGCATTGATTGACGTATTGACTTTTGCGTTCCCCAATTCCCTAACACTTGCGTTTGTCTGACTAATCTGCTGTGAAAATTTTTTCTGCATTTCAAGGTTTTTCTGTAACGTAGCCGCCATATTATCTTTTAGGGTTAATCTCGCCCCAAATTCCACCATAACACAGCACCTCCAGCTAAAACCTTAGGCGTACAACCACATCGGGTAAAACGCCTTATTGTCCGAATGTTTTAAAAATTCTGCACGTTCCTTAATCTCTTGTTCGTAAAATGCCTGTACTACTGTTAATTCACCACGTGGCATTTGATAAAAAACTGACGGGCGGATACCCTTCGTTTTCCAGTAATAATACATCATGTGGGTTAGCCCGTCCGTCTCAATTAGTTTTTTACCTCGGAAATTGCC
>CANRJP010000052.1 GCA_947630975.1 uncultured Clostridia bacterium | reverse complement strand
GACATTTTATTTTCCCCTTTCTTGTCTTCTATTATATCATTTCCCTTTTTTCTTGTCCACTTTTTTAGTATACATCCGACTGGAGCCGCAGTCAGGAAAGCGGCAAGTGCAAGGCCGATCTGTTCCGCGAGGCTGGGCTCACCCTGATGAAGGGCAGCAACAACCGGGAGGCCGGATGGCTGGCCGTGAAGGAGCTGCTTAAGGTAAACGAGGTATACGGCGAAGGAGAGACTTTCCCCTCACGCTCCGCCCGACTGCACATATTCAGTAACTGCGTCAACATTATCGAACATCTGCCGGCTCTTCAGCGGGATCAAAAGCACCCCACCGACTGCATGACCGAGCCGCATAACATCACTCATCTGCCCGACGCGCTGCGCTATTTCGCTCTTACCTATACCACCCCCGCCGAGGCTCCGAAAACGGAGCTTACGGCCATAGGCAGGCATGAACGGAGGCTGCTGAGGCAGATGAAAAGCAAAAAATTTTATTATTAAAAAGGAGAAATGTAAAAATGAACGTTAAAAAGGTAAAAAGACTTTGTACCGTAAAGGGCTGCAAAAACACCGACAGCTACGCCATCAGCCGTAGCAGCGAGATGGGCGGCGTCATTATATGCGAAAGCTGCCTCAAGGAGGCGCTTAAGGGCGTCAAAGAGCTGTCAAAGACGGGCGCCGCAAAGGTCAGCACCGAAAAGCCTCCCCAGGCCCCCGATGTCCCCCTGTTCTTCCACCCGGAGATTGATATGACTTGTCCGTCTGAACCGGAGTCCGAACCTGATAAGGCACCGTCCGAACCTGCCATTGTTAGTGATTAGTTAATAAATGAGGAATGAGGAATGAGGAATGAGGAATGAGGAATACTGACGTAACAGCTGCGGCGTTTGCGTATGTATACCGTCCTATATTCCGTAGGGCGCGACGACCTCGGCGCGCCGCCTTAGCCTTCCCCTTGAGGGGAAGGTGTCGGCGTAGCCGACGGATGAGGTGTAGCCGCTTTGCGGCGTTATTCCTCATTCCTAACTCCTAATTCCTAATTATTTTAAAGGGGGTAACACAATGAACACCATCTACATCATCACGCTGATATGCCTTGCGGCGGTGATCGCCGTGCTGGAAATTCTTCACTTCATCGAGCGGCGCGACCTCTACGACCGTATCATGAGCCGCGACCTGGGCGAATACAAGCGGGAGCGCTCCGCCTCCGAGCCGGAGCCTCCAAGGGAAAGCGCCCACCGGCGAGCAATAAATCAATGGCGCAATGCCGGAAGAGAGAGCGAAAGGAGAGATTAAAGCATGGCTGACAGCAGCATGAGCGGCAGAGTTCACAGCCTTTTATATCCGGAGGACGAGGAGCGCCAAAGGATAAATGCAAAAACAAAGGCTTATTTGAACAACCCTTTTATAAAATCGGACGGCTCTCTTGCCAACAAATACCTGAATTATCAACAAATACTGGACAACCCCGGCACCAGTCCCGTGATCGCTCAAAAAATAACACAGGCCACGGGGCTTGTGAGCAGCGTCCGACCGCAGATAAAAAATATGAGCAATGACGCCTCCCAACTGACCGGCAGAGATAAAACCTATGCCGAGACCGCCGGGCAAAGCTACTCCGACTATCGGACAAATACCGGCGACGCCTCGCAGAACGACCGGCGCGTCAGCTCCTTCGCCAAAAGCGTCGGCAAAAAGGTAGCCGATACCGGTTCGTACAATAATTCCGCCGCCAAAGGCCAGTGTGTGTGGTATGTGCGCGGACGCGCACAGGAAAAAATGGGCGTCAATCTTGGCAGCATGGGCAACGGCAATCAGATGTGGTACAACGCCAAGGACGACGCCAAGCTGGCCCCCACGGCGGCCAATATCAAGCCCAATACCATTGTGTCATACAAATACGGCACGTCTTCCGCCGGCAAAAAATACGGCCATGTGATATATATCGAGGACGTTGTGGGCGACACCGTGTATTATACGGAGGGCGGAACATATTATCACAACAACGGCACCGACGGGGTTATAAAAACCGCTACCCGGCAGGGCATACTTGACGGCGTGAACAACAACGGCGGACACATGGGCAGCGGCGTAATAGGCATTATTGATTTGAACAAGTATCTATGAGTGGAAGGAAGTGTATAAACCGTGGCATTTCGTTACAGTCCCCGTCAGCTCGGACTTTTCGGCAGGCGTAAGAGTCCCGCGCCACCCGGCAAGCGTGATTTTTACGAGCCAAAAGACCTTGTGACCGACGAAGAGGTCAATAAAGGACTTAACAGCACCGTCACCCCTTACCGGCATAAGCCGAACCGGTTTGACGCTCTCCCCGATGGTGAGGAGTTCAGAACGGCTGACGGAGCGATAGAAGAGTTTTCCCGCCGAAAGGAGGAGCAGGATTTTCTGCTCAGAGATATGACGGCGGAGGTAATAATTGACGCCGACGCCGGCGCACCCTCAAGCTATACCCACGAAACGGAGAAAAAGGGCCTTTTTGGCCGCATGATGGACAAAATCCTCCCCCATGCGGAGGAACAGTCCGAACGCCCGGACAATCTGTCCCTGGGCACAGACGCCGACGGGAATATCATATTTGAGGAGGACATCATCGCCATGCTCAAGGACGAGCTTGACCGCCGACGGCAGGAACGCCTTCCTCTCGAGCTCCAATGGCAGCTTAACAGCAACTTTTACGACGGCAACCAATTCTGCGACATCAATATCGGTATGCAGGAGATAATGCAGCGCCCCGAGTGTGAGAGCGAGGAGGGCAATTCTCATGAGGTGTTCAACCGTATCGCTCCCCTTATAGAGACCAGAATTGCCAACCTCAAGAAAATCAACTACGTTATGGAGGTCAAGCCCGCCACCAACGAGGCCGACGATTACCAAAAGGCCAAAATAGCCACGGCGGTTCTGCGCCACACTCAGGAGGCCAGCGGCTTCAACACGAAAAAGGACGCCCTTATTCTCTGGAACGAGCTGTGCGGCTCATGCTTCTGGCTGACATGGTGGGACCCCACCAAGGGCAATCCTCACATCAGTTTTACCGAGCGCTATACCGACGGCAACGGGGCCACGGCCTACCGTGAGCGCACAATCTTCGAGGGGGACGTTGACTACGGACTGCTGACGCCTTACGAGGTCTATCCCGAAAGCGTGTTCAAGCAGACCGTTCAGGATCAGCGCAGCATTATCGTAGAGCAGGTTCGGACGGTGGATGAGATAGAGACTCTTTACGGTGTGCGCGTGGAGGGCGAGGACGTGGACAGCTTTACTCTGACCCCCGTGGCCGCCGCCGGAGGACTGGGCTACGAGGCCACCGTTATCACCATGGGCAAGGCCACCCACCACAACAGTAAGCGGGTCATAACCTACTTCGAGCGGCGCAGCCGCGCCTTCCCACGGGGCAGAATGGCTATACTGATAGGCGACGACAAGCTGGTTTACTACGGCCCCATGCCCACCGACGACATTCCCATCGTGCGCACCGTGTGCAAGGAAAGAGCCGGTCAGTTCTTCGGCAAATCCGTCATAGAGGAGCTTATCCCTCTTCAGCGCCAGTATAACACGGCCTGTAACGACATAGCCGACTACCTCAAGGGCGCCAAAAGCTATCAGTACATTGTGTTTCAGGGTCAGGTGGATATGGACGAGTTCGAGGTTAGGGCCGGCGATCCCAAGGGCATACTTGTGTATAAGGGCAATCCCGCCTATCCGCCCATACGCCAGTCGGCTCTCGCATTCAGCGGAGACGTTTTCTCACAAAAACGCGACCTTGAGGGACAGATGGAGTATGTGGCGGCGGTGTCCCAGCTCATGGTCTACGGCCAGACGCCAACCGGCGTCACCAGCGGCACCGCCATTGAAAGCCTGCGGGACATAGACAACACCCGTCTCGCCCTGACCGGCGACTATATCCGCAACTCTGTTATAGAGCTGGCGAAGCTGTGGCTCGGGCTGTACAAAAAGTATGCGAGCACCTATCGCGTGATACAGTACACCGGCTCCAACGACCTTGGCGCCGCTCTGGTGTGGAACGCCGAGGACATAAACGGCTATGACATAGTATTTTCCACCGAAAACGAGCTCATGACCTCCGAGACTACTCAGTGGCAGAGGGTGCTTCAACTGCTTCAGGCCAACATCGTCGACCAACGTCTGGCCGAGGAGGTGTCCGAAAAGGCCCGTGAGTACATAAAAACCGGCAAATATGACACCGAACAGAGCATAAACGAGCTTCAAACTCAGGCCGCCGCCCGTGAAAACGCCATGTTTCAGCGGGGAGCGCTGCCCACGGTCAACGACTACGACAATCACAAGATACACGCCGACGAGCATATCAAATTCATACTTCAAACCGATTTCATGATGATGCAAATTGAAAAGCCCGAGCTGGCCTGGTACATGATCGACCACTGGAAGCAGCACATGAGCATACTCGAGCAAAATCAGGCGGCGATGCAGATGCAGGCCGCCGACAGTTAAGGAGGACAATATGAATAATGTAATCAATTTTCTGGCCGGGCACTGGGCCGAGATAGTCGCCGTAATTGTTCTGGCGGCGCTGGCGGTAATAGCCGGTATAAAGTTCTTCCGCCTGTCTGCGGCGGAACAGAAGGAACGGATAAAGGAGTGGCTGCTGTACGCCGTCACCAGCGCCGAGACGGAGCTTGGCGGAGGAACCGGCAAGCTTAAACTGGCCACGGTGTACGATATGTTTGTCAAAGCCTTTCCGGTATTAAAAAACTTCATCACAGTGGAAGCGTTTTCCGCCCTTGTGGACGAGGCTCTTGAGGAGATGAGGGCCATGTTGTCGAACAACCGGAAGATAAACGATATAGTCTCGGGCACGGAATAAGGGCTAATTAAAAAGTTTTGTATCAAACGCTTGACAATTCCTTCTGTCTGTGCTATACTGTAATTGAGGAAGGTTGGTATGTAGTTCAGTACTCACCACCTGAAAGTGAAAGGCCCGGAGCTGCTACTCCGGGCCCTTCTTTTTGGGCTTTGTCGGCTACTTCTTTCCGTCAAGCCACTTGCAGATGTAGTATGTAACTATACCCGCCGCGACGGAAATGAGGAAGTTGATAATATAGTTCATTGTCTCACCCCCTTTCGGTCGGTGAGCCGACAGACATATTATAACATATTATTCTTAATTTGTAAATAGTTTTGTGCAACAACAAGGCCCGGGGCTGCTGCTCCGGGCCTTGTTTGTTTTACTCGACTGTTATTTATCCGAAAAAAGTTGTCAGTAGTGGGTTCGGTAAATGTGATAATATGTATACAGTGACAAATGGCGGGCAGATGAACCTGCCATTTTTTAACGAGCATATGGGGAGCCGCCGCCCCATCAAATTACAAAAAGGAGAGTAGAGACATATGGCATACAATTACATGAACAGCGTCAACAACATACTGAACTACAAAAGTCAGTGGGACGCCGGAGACGACGACGAAAAGCGCAAGGCCCACAAGCGGGCCCTGACCGAGTACGACAATCTTATCAAGAACGGCTACAGCGACATTGCCGACCGGCTTAAGGCCAGCGATACGGCCATGGCGACGGACTACACCAAGAGCCTGAACACCGCCGGAAAAACCCACGTGCGGCCCTATCTGGTGAACGGGCTGACAGGGAAGTACGGCTTGAGCCAGCAGGAGGCCAACGACCTGATAACATGGAATCCGGACACCCATGAGGTAAATCTCGGCGCAATCAATCTGGGCCGTGGGGACGCGGAATACGACGGCAAGTCATACTTCTCGGACACGGGCAAGCTGGACAAGGCGCTGGAAGACTGGGCGGCCAGCACCGGCAGGAACATATCGCCGGAGCTACGCTTCAACCAGCTTATGAACCAGGCGGAGGCCAGCTACGACGAGGGACAGAAGTATCGGGACGACGCATATAAAAAGTACAACGAGGTTGTTGGCTGGATAGGCGACGACCGGAAAGACCTTCAGGGGAAGTACAACGATTATATCGACTGGATAGGCACGCCCTACTATGAGACCGGGGAATATGACAGGATAATGGATCAGTACCGGGAGCTGGGGAACAATGCCGGGTACAGCGCTATAGCGGGCAGCGCGGGCAGCAACGGCGGCAACGTGGACAGCTACGCGGCGGCGCAGGCGGCAAGGCAGTTGAAATCCTTTGAAAACGCAGGCAACGCGGCGGCCCGTGAGTGGTGGACGGCAAAGGCCGACAAACTGCTTGGCGGAATAGGGGCACTTGCGGACTACAACAACGATACATATACCAACATGAATACCCAGGCGGACAGGATTTTGAACCTTCAGAACTACTCCGACGCTTCGGGAGACAAGTATTCGCAGCTGGGACAGGATGTGTTTAATGCCAATGAGGTAGCCCAAAACAACGCGGCGCAGCGTGACTATATGGGCGCACAGACCTATGCTCTATATAACGACACAAACCGGCAGAATGCGGAGTCCGAAGCCGAAATAACCGGAAAAACCCCGATGGAGCTTGACCCGCTGTATAAGCAGATTTTTGACGAACGGGGCAACCTGAGAGATGGCTGGGAAAACAGGAACTTCCTCGCTTTGGCGCAGGATGCGGCGGCCAACGGTAACGAAAATGATGCGGCGATCTATCTCGCGGCCCGTGACCGGAAGATGGCCGACAACTGGAGCCGGTACGGACAGTTCGCCGGTGACGAGGTGCCGGACGTGAGATACACGCCGTCGGACACCTTTGCGCATTATAAGTATGACACCCCCGATGCAACCACGAAGTACACAGACGACACTCAGTATAATATAGCAGACAGGCAAGCGCAAGCTGATGAGTATGGATACCGCATGGAAAACGATTGGCGCAGACATACTGCCGACAAAGACGCCGAATGGAGAATGTATGCGTCTGACAATGATGTGACAATAGCTGGGATTATGGCGGAAGGCAACGCAAGGGTAGCCTATTTGAACGAAGCGTATCCCGCATATACAGCTGCACTCGTTACCGCTCTTAATGGCGATAATCTGCTTTCAAACGCCGGGCGCGATGCCGCATACAGTAGATTGCTGAACATTCCTGACGGACAATCTATCGGATTTACCCGTAACGATTTCGAAAATCTTTTCACGGATGAGCCCGTTTCCGTTACAGGACTGGCGGGGATGACAGAATTGGTACTTGGAATGTTGGAAAATGGGAAGAGTGTTTCGCCCGCACTGATGAGCGGACTGGTAAAGAAATGGGGTGAAGTGCCGGAGTCAAGCGGCAGCGAAGACACAACAGGCACAGCGGGAACGGCGGGCGGGAACAGCTATCTGAACAACGGAGCCACGTCGTCAGGAGGGTACAGCTATCTGGGCGACGGCGGGAACAGCCCGGCCAGTCCGGCGCTGGATGAGGAATACTGGTCCGGTACAGACACGAGAGGATATTTCACGGTAGATGCGGATGGCACCGCTGAACCGACCTCAAAAGGCAAAAACAAGGGACTGAATAATACCGGCGCGGCCTACATGAGAGCTATTGAATCTTACATTGAAGGCAACGAGGCCCAAGGCGCTGCCACGACAAACGAGATAGCCAATTTTATCAATACCAACATTCTGCCATATCAATACGATAGGGAGCAATTAAGGAGAGTGTGCGATATATACGGCATCAGCACGTATGGAATATAATATGAGGGGGAATTCAAATGCCGAGAAAATTGACGGCGGATGAAATACGGGAACTTCAGGAGCGTCGGAAGGCCGCCAGAGATAAAGCGGCACGAGAAGGTACGTACCAACCGATGTATGACCCTTATGCGCTCACAAATTCAGAATATTACAATGAGGTTATGTCCGAGCAGCAGCAACAGCGCCAAGAGGCTGAAAGGATAGCTCTGGAAAGACTTCAGCAGGAAAAGTTGATCGAACAGCAGCAGGAGGAGCAGCGACGGGCCGAAATAAACGAAGTGGGACAGATGTTCGTCACGGAAGCCAAGAAAAAGCGGGCAGGCAGCGCGTCGAATGCATACGAGCAAGTGGCGGCAGCTGCGGAAAAAATCAAAGCCGGAAAAGACAAGCCCTCAACGGAAGCCGCTCCTCAAAATCTGCCCACGGCGGCGCAGGCGAAGCCCGGAAGTAAGAACGAATGGCAGAGCTATCTGGACGCAAAAGAAAGCGAGAAAAAGGAGCTTGAGCGCCGGAGGGACGCCGTAAGCCTCGAGATGGGCAAGGTGTATGACGGACTGAAAGCACTGGGAGACAAGCCCGATCTGGTGTACAACGGGCTGGCGGGCTCGGACATATATAAAGTATTGGAGGGTGACAAAAATAACGCCATATATCCTAACGCGGATATAGGTGAAAAGCTTACGGGGAGCGGAACGCCCGCCCCCGAGTTTTACAGCCAACTGTCACAGCCGAAAACTGTGGAGGACGCCCCGAGAACCCAACTGATGAAAAAAGGCGATCAGCTCAAGGCCAGCTATGACCTATTGACACAGCAGATAGAGGGCACGGAGCTTGAGCAGTACAATATCCGTCAGCTCAGCAAGCACTACGCCGTTATGGATGAGCCGGACTTCGCCGAATATGCGGCAAAGGGCCGCGCAAAAGACGGCAACGAGGTTGTATATATCCTCAGCGACGATAATCGGACAGGAGCAGGGTACGAGCAGGCCTCGGCGCTTACCGACGCCGAAAGAAATATTTATGACTATTACTACGCCAAGGACGGAGCAAAAAAGGCCGACCAATTCCTGAAGGACATCGAGCCGGTGCTGAACGAGCGCGTTGCCGCAAGACAGGAAGCGAGCGTTAAAGCGGCCAGCCGCAAGCATCCCTATCTGGTAGGTCTGCCAACCGCCATAGCGGGGCAGACGGCAAGCGGAGCGACGGCCCTGGGCCTCGCCGGACAGGCGGTCTTTAACGGGGACAAGCCGGTAGACCCCAACTCTCCGTGGACGGCTCCGGTGCGGGCGGCCAATGCCGCCATAGAAGGGGCCACGAGCGATATGGGCGAGGCGGGTAAGTTTCTGTACCAAACGGGGACGAGTATCGGCGGCAGTGCCTTGAACGCATTGATGGGGCCGGCGGGTCTCGCAAACATGGCCGCTTCCGCCGCCGGAAGTAATATCTATGACAACGCGCTGAAAACCGACAACAAGGCCCGTATGGTATGGACCGGTATACTTAACGGCATAGCGGAATATGCCGGAGAAAAGCTGGGCGGTGTCGGACGGCTGGAGGGCAGGATAGAGGACATAGGCCGGGCTCTTGCAAACAACGGCGGCACGGCAACGGTGCTGAAATATATCGCCGCCCACGCCGGGGAAGAAGGCTTGGAGGAAGTCGGCACCGAGGTAATGAATAAGGCCGTCGATATGCTAGTGATGGGCGACGAGGGCGAACTTAGGACATACTACAATCAGCAGTTGGCCGCCGGAGAGGACGCCTTTAAGCTGACTGCGGGAATGGCTTTGAGAGACATAGCTCTCGCGGGCCTTGGCGGAGCCGTAAGCGGCGGAGTGATGGCCGGAGGCCCGGCCTTGGGAATGGGAGTGCGCGGCGCAGTCGCCAGAGCCGGACAAACCAATATAGACTATAACCGGATAAGAGGAGAGTCAGGGGTCGGATTGGGAGAAAACAGCCGCAACGCACAGCAGACAGCAAGCACCGCCGACAAGAATAACGCTCCCGAAGGTGAACCAACGGCGGGCAACGGTCAGGACAGGTCAAGCTATGTTGAACGCATCCAGAGCCTGAGCCGAGTGTTCAATGACGAAGTTACAAACGCATTTTTGGACGATTTTACCGAAGACGAGCTTAGAAGATATGTCCAAACTTCTACCGACGAGCTGCGCCGTCAGGCGGCGGAAATCGCCCTTTAATACAAGGAGGCACAAAGTCAGAGCGGAGAGACGGAAAAGGCCGGCGCCGCCGGTGAGGCGAAATTTGACGTAAGGCAGGACGAAAACGGCACGTTTATAAATATTGACAAAGATATTCTTGCAGGTGTGCCGGAAAGCGAATATCGGAGAACAGTAAGAGAGTTTTTGAAAAAGAACTTTCCGTCCATAAATGTCAATGGGCAGAAAATCATTGTTAATAACGCATCAAGAGGAGAGTTTACCAATTCAAAATATGGGCGTATGCTCGAAAGCAACGAACCGGATGTATACACCGATAAGATGAGAATGGCAAACAATCTTGATGAAATTGTTCAAAATCAGGATAACATACAAGGAAGCGCCGCCAAACATCCACGTCGCGACAGGATAGTGCAATTTGATGAGGGTGACGTCAGAATCAAGGTCGGAAATAAAATGTATACCGCCAAGGTTCAGATCGGAGTATGGGATGACGGCACGAAGGTTTTTTATGATATTCTCAACATAAAAGATACAGGGGCTGTCCCAAGTGTTTCATCGTTTAAAACGAATAACACAGGTAGGAACCAGCCCTCTGTATCTGATGTTAGTGTATCACAAAATCAGGCCGCTGTCAATACCCAAAACGAAAATTCCTCTACCGCCGAGCAGCAGGGCACAAATCCCAATCTGCTCACGAAGGAGCAGCGGGAGGCGGTGAACAGGCTGGCCCGAGCCTGCGGGGTAAAGGTGGAGATAGTGCCCACCCTGCCCATGAAAAACGGAAGAGGGGCCAACGGCAAGTATGTGAAAGGCGAAAGGGCCATATATCTGGCGGAGGACGCGGATCGGCCCATGTTCGACATATTCAGCCACGAGGTGACCCACTATCTGAGAATGGTCTCGCCGGAGGCGTTCAGCCATTACAGCAGGGCCGTAATGGAAACGCTTGTTGGCGAAAACGCCCTTGAGGGGGAAAACGCCAACGAGACCCGCGCCCGCCTTGTGCGTCAGGTGCGGGAGGACTACGCTTCGGCGGGGCAGGAGCTGGGCTATGCCGACGCCATGGAGGAGCTGGCGGCGGACTTCACCGGTAGGCTGATAGACAGCCCCGAGGAAGCAGTCCGCATGATAAACGAGGCTCAAAGCCTGAACGAGCAGCAGAAGCGTAACGTTATCCAACGCATCATAGACGCCATCGACCGCTTTGTGAAGCGGATAAGGGCCTATATAAGGAACACCGGGGACAATGCGGCGCCGGAGGAGCTTACGCAGTTGGACAGGACAAGACAGGCCCTTGTGGAGCTTTTGGCCGCCGGTGAGCAAAGTACGGAAACGGTGAATAAAAACGGCCCGGATCGGTATTCCTTTGCCGGTGAGGGAGCGAGAACGGCGGACAGAGCCGCCCTTGACCGTGCCCGGCAGATGGAACGCCGCGGCGCCCGCCCCGAAACAATATGGGAGGAAACCGGCTGGGGCCGGGGCCTTGACGGCAAATGGCGGTACGAGATAGACGACAGCGCCATGAATTATGACGCCGGTGGAAATATCAATGCCAGCGACGACATGCGCCGAGCCAATGAGCTTGCAGATAAGGTAACGGAACTCTCCGACGAGGAATATGACGAGCTGCTGCGCCTGCTTAAAGAAACCGAGGACGAACGGAACGGACGTACCCTCGGCGACTACCTGGGACACACCAAATTGTTTGAGGCATATCCGGAGCTTAACGAAGTTGGCGTAAGGATGCGCCGCGACCTCGCACCCGACGAGTATGGCAGCTACGACCCGGACACGAATACCATAAACATAAACGCCTCAATAAGCGCGAGAAATCAGGCGGCGACCATGGTTCACGAGGTGCAGCACGCCATACAGAACCGTGAGGGCTTTGCGGAAGGGGCAAGCTCGGAGTATTGGAACGCAAGACAAAGCGGCGCCCAGTGGGTTCAGGCCACCGAGCGCATACAAAACGAGATAGACGGCCTGAGAGCGCTGCTGGAGGACGATCCGAACGCCGAGGACGCCGACCTCATCCGTGGCGATATAGACGAGCTGGAGGACAAGTTAAACAGTCTTGCCTTCGAGCTGTACCAGAACACCGCCGGAGAGATCGAGGCCCGTGAAGCGGCGATCCGGAGGAATATGCCGGCGGAAGAAAGGCGCCGGTTCTTTCCCGAGAGCATGAGGCCAAACGAGAACGCCGTGTTTGCCGAGGAGGGCACGAGCTACTCAAAAAATCCGTCGGACAGCGAGGTTGTTTCAATCAAAGGGCAGATACAGGCACATTTGGACGAGATAAACGAGATGAAGCCCGTGGCGGTTTTATCATATCAGCAGGGGCAAAGTACGCGGCAAATTCGTGAAAATGTTGTAAGAATGTTTAAACAATTTGGCTATAAGGTTGATAGGCAGGGCTTTGGCATTATAGACATAAATGAAAAACAACTCAATGAAAGCTTGAATTATTTGCAGACAGAAGAAGAAAAGGCAGCGATATTTACCGTCCCGAGGGTATTAAAGCGTGGCATAATGATTAACGAAAGAATAGATCATAAAGATAGAAATTATGGCACGGTGACTATTGCCGCTCCCGTCACAATAAATGGAGTTGACGGAGTTGTTGGCGTGGTGGTAAAGAAAGTAAAGGGAAACCGATACAAAACTCATCGCATACTTATGCCGGACGGTTCGGCTTTCACCTTTTCGGACAACAATAAAACAGAGGCTACCACCGGTAAGATGGCCTCCGTTTCCGAAGGCGAGAGCCTACCCATCACCTCTGTCAATAACACTGTATCACAAAACGGCCCGGCTGTCAATACCCAAAATGAAAATTCTGAAGAAAAATTTTCGCTGAAGGCTCCTGTTGAGGAAACAAAGGAGCTTGTTGCGGTGCATAATCTCAGCGAGGATAATCTTAAAGGAGTACTGGAGCTTGGGGGCTTCCCCATGCCGAGCATAGCGGTGACAAAGGCGAGCATGGGACACAGCCAGTTTGGGGATATTTCCGTTGTGTTCGGCAAAGACACCATTGACCCGCAAAAAAACAGCGGCAACAGGGTATACGCCGGAGACGCCTGGACGCCTACCTTCCCAAATGTGGAATACGAGGCAAGCGAAGAGGCTCAAAAGCGCATAAGAGACAAGTATTATGAGCTTTACCGTAAATACGGGGCCGACGCGGCGAGACCGTTGTACGGGTATGGAAATTATCTTGAGGACGAAATGAACCGTATGGGCGGCGTTAAGGGAATTTTCGACCGGGAAAAGGATAATACCGGTATGATGAGGCTTTTCCTGATGGACAGCGGGAAAGAAAATCCGGCGCCCGTAACCGTCAGCAAGACAACCCGTATGAGCGACGGTGAGATAGAGCTGTATAAACTGTGTATCGAAAAAATGGGCGAAGAAACCTTTAATGATATGTCGGCCAGAGACGGCGAGACGCCGCTGGAAGCCCGAAGGCGGTGGATGAACGAGCACAGGAACGACCTGGAAGGCGTATTGAAGGAATTTTTTATGAACGCCGACGTCGATGAGGCGCAGGCAAGTACAATGGCGGAAACACAGCCCCCGAGCTATTATGTCAAAATGGCGATATACGCACGGCGATATATGCGGAACGGCCCCGAAAAAACCACCGTGGAAACGGACGCCGCGGCGACAGCAAAGGCCCTGCGTGACGCTGTGGACAAAAACGAGTACGAGACATGGCTGAAAAAGCTTTTTGCCGGAGCGCAGAAGCGCAGCGGCATACGTAACGGCAGAGCCCCATATACGGCACAGGGTAACAGGCGGAGTTTTGGTGCTACGCATGACGAGTACAACCTTGATAACATTGTGCGCGCAATGAAAAGGGAAATGGAAAAGGGCGGCAGCGGCGCCTTAGCAACGCCGTCGGCCCTGCGCGGAGCCGCAACCCGTGAGCTGACAAGCATAGAGGACATAAGGCGGCATAAAGGGCAGATAACAGAGGTAAGCGAGAGCGAGGCTCTCGGCTATCGTAACGACTTTTCGGACAGATTGGGGGAAATATGTAATAAGGCCCAAAAAGATGATCGCTTCATAACCGATTTTGCAAATGTTATCATCGAAAGCCTTGACGGGGCAAAAACTTGGAACACAGTTGAGCAAAGAATAAGGCAATACGGCGACGTATACAACATTAACGATGCCCTTTTGACTGACATAAGAGAGTTGTTAAGCGATATGCGCAAGGCTCCGGTGAGATACTTTGAGGCCAAGCCGCGCCGAAGCGTTAATTTTGAAGAGGCGGTGGCCATTATCGCGCCGGACAGCATGAATGAAGGGCTTAAAGAACAGGTGCGGCAGAGAAATATAAATCTCGTGGAATACCCGACGGGCGACGAGGACGCGCGTTTGCGTGAATTAAACAATCTCGACGATGCAAGGTTCAGCTTAAAGAGGGAGAACGGCGGCAACGGCGACACCCACTACAAGACAAGGCTGGGTCTCGAAAGAGCGGTGAACAGGCTGGAACGGGCACAGAGCGAGGCGGCGCGGGCCGATACCTCCGAAGGCACAAGGTTAAGCCTGAAGAAGGGCGATTATGACTACACTAAGCCTTTCGCCCAGCAGGTGGACGACTGGAAACAGGGCCTTATTCCGCAGAATGATTCTCTGGTAGTGGGAGCGACGCCGGAAACATTTGTGAAGGTGGGCTTTAATTCGCTACCTATGACTATCAATCAGACCCACGTTGACTATGCGGTGAACGGGACACGGGACAAAGACCACTATATTGGAGAGGCAATGCTGAAGCAGCTACCGCAGAAGCTGGCCGACCCGGTGGCGATAATCACCTCGCAGACCCAGACCGGGACAAGCGTCGTTGCGCTGTTAGACTTTGTTCACAACGGAAAAACGGTTATCGTACCCGTGACAGTAGATGGGCATGGAAGGCAAAACAGTCTAAGAATAGACAGTAACGCCATCACAAGCGTATTCGCTAAGGGAAATGCCATAACAAAGCTGCTCTCTGACGCGATAAACGGCGAGACGAGCAATAAAGTGGGAATATATTATCTGAACGCAAAAAAAGCCCCCGCCTTACTCCAGGGGGCCGGGCTCCAATTGCCCGGAGGCCTGTTTCTCAACGGGGGCTTTATACACAGTATAACAGACCCCGGCTCGCCAGTCAAGCCCAAACTGAAAAATGTAACACAATCGCAACAGTTCAAGCGATGGTTCGGGGACTGGGAGAAAACCCCCCATACCGCCAGCAAGGTCGTGAACCCCGACGGCACGCCAAAGGTGGTGTACCATGGGACGGACGCAAAATTTAACGTGTTTGACAGCACAAAGGGCAGAAGCAGCATGGACATACAGGGAATGTTCTTCAGTCCATGGGAGCTTGATGCACAGGGCTACGGCGAAAACGTGGGCGCATACTATCTGAACATCAAAAATCCCGCCCCGGAGGCGACGGCATATAGAGCACTGAATAAGTTTGCGGGGCAAAATGACGCCGGGATAAAAGCGAGAGAATACCTTGAGCGCTTGGGTTATGACGGGGTAAATAACGGTGATGAAGAATACATCGCCTTTTACCCCGAGCAAATCAAGTCCGCCACGGACAATATCGGCACCTTCGACCCGGACAACGGCGACATAAGGTACTCTTTAAAGGGCGGCACGGATATATTCCGAGCCGACGACGCGGCGGCAAACGGCTATGACGGTAAGACAAACGGGAACGGCGCTCAAAATGAAAAAAATACGCTGATTGAAAAAATCAACAGCGCGGAAAACGTTCTTGCAGATATGGATATCGTTGATACCCTTACGGGCGCGGAGTTCCCTAAAAGCGAAAAAGGACTTGTGGATCAAGTAACCGAGTTTTACTCAGACGCTTATAACGGGAAGGTGACAAATCCCGAAATCGGAGAGGTCAGGCTTTCAAAGCAAGGCGTAAGAAGCAGTATTGCTCATGGACTCGGAAGAACAAAGGCAATAACATTTGCCGCCGTACCTTCTGTAATCGAAAACGGTAAAATTATCGAACACACAAACAATTGGAAAGGTCGCGGATATGACACATATATTGTGGCCGCTCCAATAGAGATTTCCGAGCAGCGCGCCATTGTGGGAGTAGTCATTACGTCGAATAAAAATTCAAACGACTATTATTTGCACGAAGTTGCAATAAAAGATGATGTGCCGTTCAAGACTGGGCGTGGCAATAATGCTTTAAACTCCAGCGACACATCAACTTCTAATATCAATATATCACAAACCGCTTCCGCTGTCAATACCAAAAATGAAAAAAGCGAGGTATGGTCGCAAGACAGAGGGCTCCAATTGCCCAAGTCGGCAGACACCATAACACGCTCTAACAGTAGTATACTGCAAAAAAGTGATTTTGTCAATACCCAAAATGAAAATACCGATGACATTCGCTACTCCGTCAAGGCCGACATGGCAAAGGAGGGCTATGACCCGGAAAAAATATCGGCGGATGAGATGATCGACTGGCTCATAGACAAATACGGCAAGGTCAAACAGGGAGAAAACCCGGCGAGGGACGTTGCCGTACCGAAGAAAACAGCCGCGAACCGGCCCGTCAGCCTCTTTGCCCGTACCATGATGGAGGCGGGAATAACCCCGGACTGGGCGGTGAGCGAGTTTGAACAGGCGATCATCGACGGTACGCTGACCCATGAGGTGATAACCGACGACAGCGCACGGCAGCGGGCCGAGGACACCATAAAGGACAAGGGCTTTGAGGAGGCGCTGAGAGACTGGCAGACACATTCATATGAAAACAACATAAACAAAAACAGCTTCGCACTGGGAATAACATTGTACAACGGAGCCATTACCGAGGCAAGCGAGGCTTTCGCCAGAGGCGACGAGGTGGCCGGGAGGGAGGCGACCCGCACCGCCATGAAGCTGGCGGCGGAGCTGACGGTGGAGGCCACGGCGGCGGGCCAGACCCTTCAGGCCACGAGGATGCTGAAGCGTATGAGTCCCGACGGGCAGCTGTATTACGTAGAAAAGTCCGTACAGCGGCTTAACAAGGAGTTCAAGGAGAGGCTGGGGGACAAATTCAAGGGCATAGAGCTTGACGAGGCTATGATGGAGGAGTTCTTCCGTGCGAAGGACGAGGAGAGCCGGAGCAAGGCCTACGACAAGATATGTCAGAACATAGCTGACCAGATACCGGCAACCGTCGGCGACAAGTGGAACGCCTGGCGCTATCTGTCCATGCTGTTTAACACCCATACCCATTTCAGGAACATAGTGGGCAACGCCACATTCTATCCGGCGGTCAAGATAAAGAATTTTATCGACCGCATAATCGAGCCCGCCGCAGAGCTGGCCGGAGGCATAAAAAAGGAGGAACGCACCCAGACCTTTAAGCCGGTGAGCCGGGAGATAAAGGACTTCACCAAAAAGGACTTCAAGGAAATGGAGAGTGTTATCCAAGGCGTGAACGCCAAATACGCCCTTACCAGCGACATCGACAGCAAGCGGCGGATATTCCGTACCGGAGTACTGGAAGCTTTGCGGAGGTTCAACAACGGCGCTCTCGAGGCGGAGGACATGATGTTCCTGAAGCTGCACTACACTCAGTCGTTAGGCAAGGCAATAACGGCGAGGGGGTACACGGCGGAATTTTTGAACAGCGGAACGAAGGAGGCGGCCAAGGCGCTGGACTCCGTGCGGGCTTACGCCGTGCGGGAGGCCCAGCGGGCCACCTATCGGGACGCCAACGCTCTGGCCTCGGCTCTGACGGTAATATCGCGCAGAGCGGCTAACAGTAAAAAAATAAGCGTCAGGGCGGCGGGCGCCATGATGGAGGGAGTTATGCCCTTCAAGAAAACGCCGCTGAACATTGTGAAGCAGGGAGCGCTGTACTCACCGCTGGGGCTGTTCGACACGGCCCGGCAGATAAAGAGCGTACTGAAGGGCGGCAAGGTCACCGGAGCCGACGTGATAGACAGTCTGTCGCGGGCGGTGACCGGCACGGGCATAATCGCCCTTGGAATGTGGCTGCGGTCGCTGGGAATGGCCGCCGGGCCCGGAGACGACGACGAGAAAAAGGACCGGCTGGACGAAACTATTGGCGAACAGGATTACGCCTTGAAAATAGGCGACGGCACCTACACCGTGGACTGGGCCGCGCCGGTGAGCCTGCCTTTCTTTGTGGGAGTGACGCTGGGCGACTATATCGAGAACGGGGAGTTTACCTTTGCCGATATGGTGAACGCCCTGACGAGGATAAGTGAGCCCATGTTTGAGCTGTCGGTGCTGCAAGGCATATCCGACACCATAAAGGCGGCAAGCTACGCCAAATCCGACCCGCTGACCTCGGTCGCGGGGCAGATGGCGGAGAGCTATGTCACTCAGGCTCTGCCCACCCTGGGCGGACAGATAGCCCGGAGCTACGACGCCACGCGGAGGAAAAATTATGTGGACAAAAACAGCAGCGTGCCGGAGTTTTTGCAAAAGTTCCTTCAGCAGTCGGCGAAAAAGATACCGGGGGCCACGAAGCTGCTCCAGCCGGATATAGATATGTGGGGCAGGGAAAAGACCTACGGCGATCTGCCGGAGAGGCTGGTGGAAAACTTTGTATCGCCGGGATATTATGAAAAGATCGACCCCACGGAGCTTGACAGCGAGATAGAGCGGCTGTATGAGGAGACCGGCAATAATGAAGCCATACCGGCGGAGGCGGCCAAGAAATTCACCGTCGATAAGAAGGATATATACCTGACGGCGGAGGAGTACACGGAGTACGCCAGGACTATGGGACAAAAGCGGTACGAGCTGGCGCTGGAGTGCATAAGGTCGGATGAGTACAAAAAGGCGGACGCCGCAGGCAAGGTGAAGCTTTTGAAAAAGGCCTACGACAAGGGCAGGGATTACGCGAAGGAGAAGATTCTGGAAAAAAGGGAAAAAGCAGAGTAAAACAAACAAGGGGCAGTTAAAAAACTCACTATGTAATCTGGAGGTACGGGGGCCGGTCGAAAAAATCGTGCAAAACGGACTAAAATCACTCTCGCATACGGCTCACGCCGCCGAGAAAGCCCTCCCGACGGCGTACATAGGTACGCCGAGGGTGATTTTCGTTCGTAGTTCAAGGGCATAAAAATGAGAAAATTCGCTCGTTAGGGCGAATTTTCTTCATTAATGCAATTATTTTATTTTTATCGACTTATAATACAACACTCAAATTTGCCTTAAGTTAAGTCATTAAGCCCTTGAACGATCTGCGCCATTTTTTTACGGCCCCTCTTTTTTCTGTAAATATTGAAGCGGCGCGAAATGCTAATACTAATCCCTGATAAAAAGCACCAAATCTTTTCGGTGTGATTTGCGCAGGACATTGTTGTCCTCCTTGACGGGCGACAGCCCGTCTGCGTCGTCCGCCTCGTCCTGCACAAATCATCCTCGAAAATCTATGTTATGTTTTTATCAGGGATTAGTATAAGTGACTATGATCCGGCGGAGAGCCTTTTCTGAAAATCTTCTCAAAAAAATTGGAGATGTATGTAGTAAAATGATATGAACCAAAAAGATGAGAAATTCAACCAAAGGTATGGTATAATTGAGTTACCACAC